>JAHDII010000014.1 GCA_020630895.1 Saprospiraceae bacterium | reverse complement strand
AGGTAAATATTGATAATATTTATTGAGTTGTTTTTGAGCTTTAGCCGCGGAATCAGGATCTTTTTTAGCCTTGTACCACATATCAAAAGCAGGCCAAAGCACAACTTGACTATCCCAACCAGTACCTGGACCACACAAAGGACCACTAGAAGCATACATATTTCCAATTAATAAATAAGGTTTGCCCCAACCTGGTTTTGCATTTAATGCTTTGTTTGCCCATTCTCTTGCAGTGCTATATTTTCTTTTCTTACCATAATACAAAGAAGCAATGGCATAAGCATATTGAGCTTTTTTGTTATTATCAGTAGCTTTGTCATATCCTTTTTTAAGACAATCAATAGCCTCATTTATTTTTCCTTCTAAAACTAAATCTCTACAAGAAGGACCTGTAGTAGGATTAGGTTTTGTAGGATCTGCTGTAGTAGGTTTTGGTTTACAAGTAGCATTCCAAGCAGCCTTAATTTCTGCTAGTTTAGCATCTACTTCAGGACAATTTCCCCAACGTAAAGAAGAATACACACTTTCTATAACATCACAATCTGTTTTATCTTCTTCAAAAAGAGGTACATATTTATTTTTATAATAATCGCAAGAATAAAATCCTTTTTCGCTTTCAAACTCAGCTAAGCGAACAGGAGCATAACTTTCTACAATTTTAAAATTTTGAAGTGTACTTCCTTTAGTGGTATTTAATCCATGATTTAAAATTTTAGAAACCATGTTGGCATACTTTTGTGCTTCAGCCATATTTATTTTTTTAGCATCATATAAATCTCTTAATAATGCTGTAAAAGGATTGAGTACAAAAGATTGTGTTTTAATACCATCAATATCTATTGCTTTTTTGAATAAATTATATTTTTCTTGATCAGTTCCTTGTTCTGGAAAAACATAATATAAATCAAAAGCTTTTCTAGCATAAGCATCACCCTTATTTTTAGGATAACACTCTAACATTTCATCATATAATGTCATTACTTGTTGAGCATGTTCCTTTTTTAAGGTAGGATCTTTTTCTTTTTCATATCGATCTCTAAAAATAGCAATTCCCCAAACATACATGGTACTTCTTTTTCCGTCTGCAGCAGGAGCTACATCATATACTTTTTTCCAAAGAGGGTATGCCTTTTCATAATCCTTTTTTTCAATTAAATCACCACAGAGAACATAATCTTCTACAATAGGATCTTTTAAATCAAAAGTAGGACAAGGACTTAAATTTTCCTTGGGAGGAGGTGGTGTTTCTGCTTTAGGTTCTTCTTTCTTAGTTGTTTCTTCTGTTACTTTAGGCGTACAAGCCCAAGTTAATAAGACAATTGAAGTTAATAATAAAAATAGATTCCGCTTCATGGTGATTTTACGTTTGATTCTAAAATTAATGATGCCAAAAATAGTCTTATAGGTGTGAAAAATAAAATACTTGTTATGATATTTTTCTAAGACTTATTTTTAAAAATTATACTATTTAGACTATCATAAAATATATTTAGATACATTAATGATAGTAATATAGATAAGTTTTGATTGTAATAACGGGAAAATAGAGGTTTAAATGTGTTATACTTTTTATAAAAAAAGTAAACAAAACGCTAAGGTTTAAACATAAAATACATGAAGAATATTGTCGATCTCTTATTTTTTAGGACGAGGCTTTTGTTGTTTAGGTTCTGGTTTTTCTTCAATTCTTTCAGGTAATTCTGATATAAATAAATGCCAATTCATGATAACTTATTTTTTAGTGTAGTACAGCTAAAACTAATTCTATGCCAAAAAAGATTTATCAGGTTAAAAGATTTCCAAAACGTTGATTAAAGCCTTTTACTCCTTGAAGTCCTCCTGTATGGATAGCAACAATTTTTGAATCTTTAGGAAAATAATCCTGTTCTATCAATTGAAAAATACCAAACATCATTTTAGCTGTATAAATAGGTTCTAACTGAATCTTATATACATGTTTAAAATGATTTATAAAATCAATAAGTTTGGGATTAAATTTGGCATATCCTCCAAAATGATATTGATTGATCACTTTCCAATTTTGATATTGAATCCCATTTTTAGGTAATAAATTTTTTATTTCTTTTTCTAAAAAATTTCCTTTTAAACTAGAAAAACCAAGTACTTGAACCTTTGGTAATCCTTGAATAACACCTGTAATTGTTCCTCCTGTCCCTACAGGAATACAACAAAAGTCTAATTCAACCTGCTGATGTATTTCTTTACCTAACTCTTTACATCCTTGAATGGCTAAATCATTTGTGCCTCCTTCAGGAATATAATAAAAATCACCAAATTTATTTTTTAAAGATTGTATAAATTCAGGGTTCTCTTTATCTCTATATTTTTCTCTAGAAATAAAATGAAGTTGCATTCCTTGTTGTTTTGCATATTGAAGTGTAGCATTTAAAGGCTCTATTTTTTCTCCCCTAATTACACCGATAGTTTTAAAACCAAAAGCTGTACCAGCAGCAGCAGTTGCATAAATATGATTTGAAAAAGCTCCTCCAAAAGTAAGTAGTGTTTTTTTTCCTTCAGATTTTGCTTGTAATATATTGTATTTTAGTTTTCGTAGTTTATTACCTTGTATAGCAGAATGATTCAAATCTTCTCTTTTAATAAAAAGTTGAATATTTGATTTTTGAAAGGTTTTAGAAGTAATTTCAAGAATTGGAGTAATGGGTATTTTCATGTGGTAAAAATAGAAGAATCTTAAAAATAAAAAAAGCGGCTACTTGATAAAGTAACCGCTAATTGAATTTGATTCCCCCCTTTATTGAAATCAAATCTTTCTTCTTTAGTTTATTTGAAGGAGTTTATTTCGCTATTAAAAAACCTTATAATATGAGTATTATCAATATGTGTGCCAAATTTCATATTATTAAAATTAATTATTTTTAATATTCATTTTTTATGGTGATTTAAGTCTATTTCTCTTTTTTAAAAGCATCTTTTATTAAAAAAAGAAGTTAATATTAATGTAATAAGTTAGGTTTATCATTCGTTTTCGACTAAATAATTAATGATATGCCTTATCTTAGAGTATCAAATAGATATTTTTAAATAGAAAAAAAATTATGGAAAAAGGATTGGATTGGATTATCACTATTATTTTTATTTTGGCTTTAGGACTTATTGGATATTTTGGTTATAAAGGCATTAAAGAATCTATGGATAATAAAAAGAAAACTGAAACTTCAAGTATTGAAGAGGGGGATGATCTTGATGATAATGATTCTTTTGATCCTAATGTAGATGATTATGACTATCAAGGAGAAGATTTAGATGACGAAGATGTTGCAGCTTCTACAACTATCCCTAGTTCTTATGATGATGAAAGTGGGGATATTGCCGCTTCAATTATTAAAGATATTGTTGATGAATCAGAAGAAGAAGAAGATAGTTCTACTAAAGAACCCGAAACGATAAAAACTCCGACTTCTAAGGAAAAAGAACCTACTGTAAAAAAGGAAAATACAGTACCCACAACAAGTTCAACAATAACTTATAATGGAACAGATAATTTTCTTTTAGTAGTAGGAACATTTTCTTCTAAAAAGAATGCAGAAGTTCGATCGAATATTGTAAAGAAATTAGGATATACTCCTGAAATTGTAAATTTTAAAAATTCTACAAAATTCTCTGTCATTGCTGCACGTTATTCTAGCGAGTCATCAGCAAAAGAAGCAGAAAGCCATCTAAAAAATAATAAAGTAGAATGTTATATTCATAGGAAAAGAAAAGAATAACATTTGACATACAATAAAATCTTTAAAACACTACCAATGAATTACCATAAGAAAACCAAAACAAATGAATCGTCTTTTCCGAAAGAAGAAATAGGACATTTATCTAAATATTTAGAACATACAATTATAAAAGCAGATACTTCAGAAGAAGAAATTAAAATATTGTGTGCTGAAGCAATAGAATATGGTATTGTTTCAATTTGTATCTCTCCTTATTTTGTACGACAAGTTTCTAGATTTTTAGAAGGAACAAATATTAAAATTGCTACAGTTGTTGGATTTCCGATGGGATATTCTTCAACAGCAGCAAAAGTAGAAGAAATTAAAAGAGCATTTATTGATGGAGCAGATGAAATAGATGCAGTAGTTAATCTCAATGCTATTAAAAGTGGAAATTGGAGCTATGTGGAAAATGATATTGTGACTTTAACTCAAATGACAAGCATGAAAGATAAAGCTATTAAAATTATTTTTGAAGTAGATTTATTAAATGAGAGTGAGGCTCTAAAATTATGTGAAATTTGTAATTGTACAGAAGTAGATTATGTAAAATTATCTACAGGAATTAATAGTAAAGGAAATAATCCATCAATTGTTCAATTTTTAAAACAACATCTTTCAGATTCAATAGATGTAATAGCCGCTGGAGGGATTGAAACATCAAAAGAAGCTCGTTTATTACTTGAAGCAGGAGCAAAACGTATTGCATCAAGTAAAAGTATAAAAATAATTAAAGACGCTTTATAAAGATTCATTACCTTTGTCAAAACTTTATCTGTTATGAAACAATATCTTTTTTTCTTCATATCTTTTTTTCTTCTTTTAATCGATACAAATGCACAAGTATCATATATAGAAGATAGTAATGTATCAAGAGTAATGAATCAATATATTTCTGAAAATAAAGGTACAGTTTATACTTTAGGATATAGAGTACAAATACTTTCTTCGACTGACAGACATAAGATGGAAAAAGTAAAAGGTGAATTTGCTAAAAAATTTCCAGAATTGATTGTGATTTGGACTTATGAAGCTCCTAATTATAAGTTAAGAGTAGGAGCTTTTAGAACAAAGTTAGAAACAGAACAACTCAAAAATAAAGTACGAAAAGAATATCCTAGTTCTTTTCCTGTAAAAGATAATAAAATTAAGCCTTCTGAATATTTATAAAATTGACGATTGTCATTAAAAGTGCTTGAGTACTTTCATAAAATATTACATTTTTTTAAAAAATATTTACCTCAACCTTTTGGGTCTGTTGCTGTAATTTTAATATTTGCATTATCTGCTAATACAATTATTAATACAGAAAAAGTATATGTTCATAAAACAAATTTACTGATTTATGATCAAGGAGGATATTATGGTTATATGCCAGCTATTTTTATTCATAATGATTTAGAATTTAATTTTTATGAAGATTATGGAATTAGCAAAGCTCCTATGATTATTAATTTACCCAATGGAAAAACGATTAATCGCTATGCTATTGGTCCTGCAATTTTATCAACTCCATTTTTTTTAGTAGGCCATTTTTTTGCAAAACGTTCTACAATACATGAAGCAAATGGAATGACACTGCCCTATAAAAAAGCAGTATTATTAGGTTGTATTTTTTATGTGTGTTGGGCATTTTTTCTTATTCGATCTGTATTATTGAGATATTATAAAGATGATGTTGTAGCCCTTACTTTAATTGCCTTAGGTTTTGGTTCTAATTTGTTGTTTTATACAGCGGTACATTGTATGATGAGCCATGCGTTTTCTTTTTTTCTTTTTGCTCTATTGCTTTGGTGTACCGTAAAATGGATTTCAGATAATAACTATAAAATTTTATTATTATTAGGTTTAACTATGGGATTAATTGCTAGTTCACGATTACCTAATTTAGTGATTGGCTTGATTCCATTATTATGGGGCATTCAAAATAAAAAAGATATTTTACCTCGATTGCAATTGATTTGGAATCAAAAATATTGGATTATAGGAGCATTATTGATGTTTGTTATAGGTTGGAGCCCTCAACTCATTTACTATAAAATAAAAGTAGGTTCATGGTTTGTAGATTCTTATCCTAATTCTAGGTTTTGGTTTGATCAACCTCTCTTTTGGAGAGTGATGTTGAGTTTTAGAAATGGTTGGTTCATTTATTCTCCTTTAATGATATTATGTATTACAGGATTTATTGTAGTCAAAAAATATTGTCCCGCTTCTTTTTGGGCATTATTGAGTCATTTTATTATTAATATGTATATCGTTTCTACTTGGTGGTGTTGGTGGTATGGAGGAAGTTTTGGAATGAGAGCTTTAATAGAATCTACAGCATTATTGAGTATTACCATTGCAGCTTCTATTCACTATATGATTCATAAAAAGGTGTTGAAATATATATTTATTCTTCTTTTTCCCGCACTTGTAGGATTGAGTATTTTGCATACGCATCAATATACTAAAAGTATTATTTTATTTGATGGAATGTCTTGGTGTGCTTATAAAACTATTTTTGGAAAAACCCATCCTGTTCCTGTAGAGATATTAGAAAAGCGAAATCAGTGTAAAGAATATAATCATGATTTTTATAGAGCCGCACTTGACAAAAAATATAGATGGGATGTTTGCAAGTAATTAAATTTTAACATCCTTAAGAATAGCACCTGGAAAGCGACTTCCCTCCAAATTTGCTCCTCTAAAATCTGCACCTGTCAAATCACAATTTTCTAAATCTGCTCCTTGTAAATTTGCATTCATAAAACTTACATTTCTTAAACTTGCTCTAGAAAAATCTACACCTGCTAAATTTGCATCAGCAAAAATACATTCATCTAACATAGCATCTGTAAACAAAGAATGGTTCAAATCAGATTCTGAAAAATCTACTCTTTTAGCAAAACAACCACAAAAATTAGCAAAGGGCAAAGAAAAATCTATAAACTCTAATCGAGCAGGAATATGTTTTCTATCAAAAGCAGCTTGTTCTCCTTCTTTTCCTTTAACTCCAGTATAAATTCCTAATACAAGTCCAGAAACATGAACCGTTTGCCATTTTCCTCCTGCTCCTCCAGAAGCCAAAAACTGATAATGTTTTTCAATAATTGATTTTAATTGCGTTTTAGTAATGGGTTTGCTAGATTCTGCCATTTGTTGCATTAATGATGTATTTAAAGAAGTAGTGCTACTTCCTGCTTGGGCAGATAAAGGAAAAATATCTTTTAATAAATAAGCATCAATATCTAAAATTTTATCTTTTGTAAAAAATGAATGAGGTGTTTCTATAGGATTTTTTTTATGTCCTGCATATTCAGAATAGAATCCTTTTCTTCTATAAATAGCACCTTTATTAGCTAAAATAAATTCGAGATATGAAGCAAAATCAGTAACCTTAGAATCTGTATAACAAGCCTGATGATCATCCCCTAAAATAACAGGAGGGTTAGATGAGCCATCAAGGAAAAACGCCATATCATAATATTTATTAAAAGAGTCAAAAGGTTTAATTTTTTGAGAAAATTCTAGCTCCCCATAAATGTTTCCCATAAATGTTTCTTGATTATCATTAGACATGAAATCAAAATAAATTTGTTCTTTCCAATCTGATAAAAAAACTTGCTCTATAGGACGAATCATAACAGCACCATCCTCAGGATAATAATTAAAATATTGTCGATTAAAGTCTAGGGTTTGAGTATGTGAAATATGTTTACTCTCATCAAATTGTTCATTGGTTTTATAAATCCAAAGAAGTTGTAAACCATTTGTTTGTTGATAAAAAGACTTTATATTTTCATCTAATGAATATCCTAATTTTTCTTCTACAAAAAGAATTTGTTTATCTGTTGCAGGAGGAAAAAGATGGAAGTGAGTCACTTGTACTTTAGGGTGGTTTTGAAGGTCCTCCACCATTTTTGAAAATCTGGCAAGGTAAGTATTCATATCTTAGTTTAACTTTTTCTTAGTGGAATTTGTACTTTTAGAAGTTTATCTTTCATGAAAAATAATAAAACAAGGCACATATTTTGATAATTAATCATATAAGTATCTATAAATCAAAGATAAAGATACAAAAAAATCTTTTTTAACACAAATTGGTGTTATTTTTTAATTATTTTGATAATAAAATTGTTATTGATGAAACGAATTCATTATCTATATATTGGAATATTTTTTTTATTCAGTTCTTCACTTTTTGCCGAGAATAATGTACTCATTCATGGAAAAATTAATCATGTAGAACTCATTAAAGAGATAGAAATTAAAGTTGATGAAAGATATATTAATGGAACAGTAGATTCTTATACTGTTCCGTTATCAGGTGATAATACTTTTGCTCTTCGTTTAGAAGTAAAAGCTCCTCAAAGAGTTCAAATTACTTATTCTAGAAATACTACAGAAATTTATTTAGAACCATTTGATACCTTATATATAGATATTGATGCTCAAACTTTTCCTTATGGATTATCCTTTTCAGGAAAAGGAGCAGAAAATAATTTATACTTTATGAAGTATAATGAAGAAAATCCGAGGCATAAAAATCAATTTGAATATATGCAATATCGATCAGGGATATTTTGGTATTTTATTCCTCCTCGACAAGATGCAATGATGAAACAAATGTCTAAAGAGAATTATGCTAATTCTATGATATTAATTCGTAAAAAGAGATTAGAAGCTCTTGAAAAATATGAAAAAGAAAATTCTAATGCTCTATCTATAATGTTTCAAGAATTTATGAGAGCAGAAATTAATTATTTTTTTGGGTATCATATTTTATGCTATGGCAATATTTTTAAAACAATGCATGATGTTGAACGAGACTTTTACTCTTTAATTTATGGTTTACCTTTAGATAATAGTCAAATAGGAAATTATTATTATAGAGAATATTTAAAAGCTTATATCAATCATCTTTATATGGATTTGAATGATGGAAATATCATTGGTATTATTGATGGTCAATATCAATTAGCAAGTACCCAATTAGATGAATTGCCTCTAGCATATTTTCAATCAGAATTAATTACCAAAGCTTTAAGAAGTAAAAAAATAGATGATATTATAGAAAATTATAATCATTATTTAGAAAATAATCCTTATTATGAATTTAATGAAAAAATAATTGCTGCGTATCAAAAAGCTATTAAATATCATATAGGGAGTCCTGCTCCAGATTTTAATTTGATTACTAGAGATGGAAAAGGTATTAATTTATCTGTATATCAAGGAAGACCTATTTTTATTAGCTTTTGGGCTTCTTGGTGTCAACCTTGTATGAAAAAAATGAAGGAATTAAAAACCATTCAGCCTTTATTAGAAGAACAAGGCGTTATATTTTTAAATATTTCTTTTGATAGAAATCAAGAAGTTTGGAATACTACAGTTGATAAAAATAATTTTGGTGGAGTTCATGTTTTTTCAAAAGATGGTATTGCTTCAAAGATGGCTCAAGATTATAATGTTAGAGCTTTACCTCAATATTATATTATTGATAAAAATGGAAAGTTTGCGGAACTACCTAAAAAAAATGATATCGAAGCATTAAAACTAAAACTTCAGTTATTAGTACAATAAATTAAAATATGGGAAAGTAGTTGAATATAAAATAAGGCAAATAATCGAAGGAGGACTTAACAAAATTAGAAATATTAATGTGACTCAAACAAGGTCAAATAAAAAAGATAGGAGAAGTTTTTCAAGAAAAAGAAAAGAGTTATAAAATGGTAGATTATTGTTAAAATCATACACTCTATAATGCTACAAGAAGGTGTTTAAAAATAATTAATATAACCAAAATGAATTTTTGCAGCACGAAAATCAATAGGATTATCAAACTGTTTTCCATAAGCATAGCTAATACCAAAAACTCCAATTTTGGTATCAAAAGTCATTCCTGCACCAAAACCAATAGGATCATCTTGACTTTTTATATCTAAAGATTTATTTTCTACAAATCCATAATCTCCAAATAAATAAAAATAAGAATTGGTACCAATTAAAAAACGATATTCTAAAGTGAAAATAGAAAAGGTAGAAGCAAAAATAGATTCTTCATCAAAACCTCTTAAAATTTTTGTTCCTCCTAAACGATACGTTTCATTTAAAAAGATATTTTGATTAGAAAAAATACTTCCTGTTTGATTACTTAACATAATTACACCTCTTGCCTCAGGATAAAAAGGGATGAATCCTTGTAACGTAGCATCTATTTGATATTGAATGGATCGAGTTTCTAAACTATCATATAAAGTTTCAAAATTAAATGTAGGTTCTGATGGATCTACTAAATTGATGATATCATTATTGGGTTCTACAGATTTGAATCCAGCAGCTACTTTTGTAGTAAAACGCCATCCTTTTCTAGGATTGAATCTATAATCTAAGTTTTCTATGTGGTGTTCTAGACCAAAATCGGTAAAACGGGTATCTAAATTTTGAGGTAATTTTTTAGATTGAAGAATCGGATCGGTATCTAATTCTAAAAGAAAAGAACTTTTAGAGTGCCCAAAAATTTTGAGATAATGCTGCGCTGAAAATAAATAAGAAACACCTCCATCATATTCTAAATCTAAATAAGAAGAATCTCTTTTATATAAAGAAAAATCACCATCAATACCAAAAGGTAATCCAAAAATATAAGGATAAGCTAATTCTACATCTAGTCTTTGTGTTGCTTGTCGGAGTTGTCTAAATTCTAAATGTATCTTTTCTCCTCCTCCCAATAAATTTTGAGCAGAAAACATGCCATCAACGGTAATTAACACCCGACTTCCTGTAACTTCATTTCGAGGAAGAACACCTACTAAAAAATCAAATTTACTCGCTTTTTTCTTCTTTAAAAATAAATGTATTGTTGCTTTAGAACCTCTAAAAGAAACAACAGGAGATTTTACTTTTTTTACAAAAGGAATTTCCCTCAAACGATTAGGAATTTCTTTAATTTGTTTTAGATTATAAATTGCCCCTGGTTTTATTCCTAGATAATTTTGTAAATATTTTGCAGAAACTTTAACATCATCCCCAATAATTTCTACTCCTTCATAAGTAATGAACAAATTTTTATCCATTTTTAATTGAGCAGAAATACTATGGTCTTCATGAATTTGAATGCTATCTAAACCAACAACAACAAAAGGATAACCATGATTTTCTGCATAAACTTGTAGTGATTCTATAAGTTCTAATAATTCTTTATAATAAAATGGTTTTTTAGAATAGAATCGTTCTCTAAAACCAATTTTATCTAGAAAAACATCTTCAACAGTTCCCCTTTCCAATCTAGCCCATTTGAATGATTCTCCTACATGAAGAAATACTTCTTTTCCTTTTTCTGTATCTACAATACTATCAATAGAACTAGCTAAATAAGATTGGTGAGCTAATTTCATTTTTACGAGGTGCAATTCTTTTTGCAAAATTTTTTCTGAAGAATAAAAAGGATTATAAATAATTTTTTTTTGTTCTAGGAAAGAAGAATCTTTATCTGTTACTATAATACGAAAAGAAGGAGGCTCTTCTTGAGCAAAAGAAGATTTATATCCTAAAAAAATTAAAAGAATGATTAGCAAAAAATAATATGATGAATTGGTTCTATACAATGATTTGAATGAATTTAAAATAATGATGAATGCAAAGATTTCATTAAAAAAGAAGTTTTACACCTATAAAACTTCTTTTTTTAATAGATATTGAAGAAAAAATTAAAATTAAATAATTCTGTTTACAGAATTATGACAGTTTACAGACAATAGAAATGTAATTTTGCCCTACTTCTCGATGTTATATCAATATGATAGATAATTATAAAATTATTACTATTACGCACAAAAGTGCTCAATTAAAAGATATAGGAAAATTTATTCTTCCTGAGCTAGAGCATTTGCCTGTAAAAGAACAATTGAATCAATTGAAACTTCAATTATCTATCAAAGAATTGATGTACTTGCCTACTTGTAACCGAGTAATGTTTTTCTTTGTTTATGATAAAGAGATAGATTCTTCTTTTTTAGAACAATTTACTCAAAAATTATATCCTAATCAATTGCTAGAAGATGCTATAGAAAAGTATATTGTTTTAGAAGGGGAAGAAGCACTTAATCATATTTTTGAGGTAGCATCATCTGTAGATTCTTTAGTAGTAGGAGAAAGAGAAATTTTAAGACAATTAAGATTGTCTTATGCCCAATGTTCTCAACAAAAACTTACAGATGACCATATTCGTTTAGCAATGGATGCTACAGTAAAAACAGCTAAAAGTGTTTATGCCAATACTAAAATTGGTCAAAAACAAGTATCAGTAGTGTCTTTAGCTATTAAAAAGTTATTAGATTCATCTATTGCTAAAGATGCTAAAATTTTAATAATTGGGGCAGGACAAACGAATAACTTAGTTTGTAAATTCTTATCAAAATATCAATTTTCCAATATCACTATTTTTAATAGAACTATTGATAAAGCTCAGGAATTAGCAGATTTAGTACAAGGAGAAGCATTGCCTATAACTTCCTTAGAAAATTATAATAAAGGTTTTGATTGTATTATTGTTTGTACAGCTTCAGTTGAACCCATTATTCATAAAAAAAATTATACCCAATTATTACAAAATGATACAACAGAAAAAATTATTTTAGATTTAGCCATTCCTAATAATGTAGATAGAGAAGTTGTAGAACATTTTAATATTCATTATATAGAAATTGAAGGTTTAAAAACCTTAGCTCAAAAAAATCTAGCTTTTAGAACGCAAGAAATAAGTATTGCCAAAGTAATTATTCAAAATATATTAGAAGAATTTAAATCCATATATAAAGAAAGACAATTAGAAAAGGCATTAAGTGATATGCCTATAAAAATTAAAGCTGTAAAATCTAAAGCTTTAAACGAAGTTTTTAGAAAAGAAATGGATAATTTAGATGCAGAAACTCAAGAGCTTGTTGCTCGAATGATGACATATATGGAAAAAAAATGTATTGGCATTCCTATGAAAGTTGCTAAAGAAACAATTCTTCCTTAAAGATTTAACTTCGAGTATTTTTCATTCATTATTTATTTCTGTATTTTTCCGCATTATTTTCAATAAGTAATTGATCAAGGGAATAAGTTTTTTGTTATTAATTATTTTGAACAATTATTTATATATTAAAAATTGTAAATCACAATAAACATGAGGTATATTTTCAGCTTATGTTTTTTCCTTTTTTTTATAATAGGAATATCATCTGCTCAAACAATAAAAGAAACAGAAAAAAAATTTAAAGCAGCTTCAAATACTGCGGATAAAGCTAAATATGCAAATCAGCTAGCTAAAATGTATTTGAATACAGATGCAATTAAAGCTAGAGGTTTTGCAGATGCTGCTATTAAAAATGCTAAGACAGCAAAAATTAAAAGAATTGAAGCTGAGGCATTAAACTTTAAAGCTAAAGCAACAGCAGGTTATTTTTACCCTAATGGAAATACTCCAAGAACTCCTTATGATTATGATGAAGCAGTAAAACTATTTGAAGAAAGTAAAAGTTTGGCTAGAAGAATTAATTATCCTACTCTTGAATTAGATAATATTGAAAATCTTGCCTATATCAATTCTAGAACTATAAAACGTCATAAGCCAGATTTAGAAAAAGTAATTCAATATTATCAAGAATATGCTTCAAGAACAAAAGCTATTAAAAAAATTACAACACCAGAAGCAGTAGCTAATGTTATTATTAAAGATTCTTCACCTAAACCCAAACCAGAAGAAGAAGACAAACCTACAAAACCTTCAAGTACTACAGATGCTAATTTTACAAGACAACTTGTAGAAGAAAATAAAGATTTTAGAGATAAAATTGAAATACTAGAAGGAAATATTGCAGCATTAAATAAAGATTTGCAATTAGCTACATCCAGTGGAACAAGTCAAGAAGAATTAGATGAAATTAGAAAAAATTTAGAGCTTCGAGAAATGGAGCTAACAGATATTATTCAAAAAAAGGATAAAGATAAGGAAAGGCTTATCAAAAAATATAAAGGAACAGAATATCAATTGATTGAAGCAAAAGAGGCTGCTGAATTATTAGAAATGAAAAACAATCAATTCAAATATGGAGCAGGATTAGGAGGATTAATAGCATTGTTAGTTCTGAGTGGTTTATATTTAGGATATAGAACCCAAAAAAGAGGAAGAAGACGTTTAGCAGAAAAAAATGAAGAAATAGAAAAAGAAAAAGAACGTTCTGATGAATTATTACTCAATATTTTACCTGCGGATATTGCTCAAGAATTAAAAACATCAGGTGCCGCAAAAGCTAAAAAACATAATAATGCTACTGTTTTCTTTTCTGATTTTAAAAATTTTACAAAGGTATCAGAAAGATTAACTCCAGAAGATCTAGTCAAAGAATTAGATTATTGTTTCAAAGGTTTTGATCATATTATTGCTCAATATCCTTCTATTGAAAAAATTAAAACTATTGGAGATGCATATATGTGTGTATCTGGTTTAGCAGGGCAAAAATCAACGGCTGTTACAGACATGATTAATGCTGCTTTAGATATGCAAGAATTTTTGTTTGATTATAAAGCAGATAGACAAAGTAAAAGCATGCCTTTCTTTGAAGCTCGAATAGGAATTCATACAGGACCTGTTGTTGCAGGGGTTGTAGGGAATACGAAGTTTGCTTATGATGTATGGGGAGATACTGTAAATGTTGCTTCTAGAATGGAGTCTAATGGCGATGTAGGAAAAGTAAATATTTCTGCTCATACATTCAATGAGATTCGGTACAAATTTGCTTGTCAGTCTAGAGGAAAAATTAATGTAAAAAATAAAGGTCTTATTGAAATGTATTTTGTTGATAAAGCCCTCTGACAATAATAAAATATAATGGGAAATAGATCACAAGCCCCTAAAATGAAGGCTATTCAACACATAGCTCTTCCTAATTACGACTACAAAGAATATCCTAATGGATTAAAATTAGTCGTTATCAATTCTGGGGTTCAAGAAGTTTTTAAAATAGAAGTTATTTTCAAGGCAGGTAGGTTTCATGAAAGTACAAAATTAGCATCTAATTCTACTTTAAGAATGTTAAGAGAAGGAACTCAAAAATTTACTTCTGATGATATTTCTGAAACAATAGATTTTTATGGAGCTACTTTATCTTGTCCTACAAATTTAGATTATTCTACGATTGTTTTGTATGGTCTAAATCAACATTTTAATGCTTTACTTCCTGTTTTAAAACAAGTGGTGACTGCTCCAATTTTTCCAGAAGAAGAATTTAATAATTTTATAGAAGAACGAAAACAACAATATCAAATAGATTTATCTAAAAATGATATTGTGGCTTATAGAACTATAACAGAAAATATTTTTGGTTCTCATCATCCCTATGGATATAATAGTTCTAAAGAATTATACGAAGCCATTACAATTGAAGATCTCCACCAACACTACAATGATCATTTTAGAGCAGGGAATTGTACCATTATTTTGAGTGGTAAAATTCATGAAGATATGCTCAAAAAAATTGAACAAGAATTTTTTGTAGATATTAAAGATGGACATACTACTGCCCAAAAACACCAGGTAAATCCTTCTTTACAACAACAACAATTTATTCATAAAGAAAATGCGATTCAAACAGCTATAAGAATAGGAACTCGTTTATTTGATCGTACTCATCCTGATTATTTTGGCTTATATTTTCTAAATATCATTTTTGGCGATTATTTTAGTTCTCGTCTAATGATGAATATTCGAGAAGATAAAGGATATACTTATAATATTTATTCTATGGTAGATATTATGAAAAAAGATGGGATGTTTTTGATTTCTACTGAAACAGCCAATGAATATACTTCTTCTACCATTCAAGAAATTTATAAAGAAATGGATCGTTTGAAAGAAGAAAAAATTCCTCAAAAAGAATTAGAAATGGCTAAAAATTATTCTTTAGGAACATTGCTTACAGCTTTAGATGGCCCTTTTAATGTTTCAGAAGTTGTGAGAGGATTAGTATTGAATGGATTAGATGAAACCTATTTTAATCAAATGATTTCTACCTTAAAAGATATTTCAAGTGAAGAATTGCAATTTTTGGCACGAAAATATATGCGAAAGGATAATATGACTACTGTATTAGTAGGTAAACAATTATAATGCATTTATTTTCAAATGAAATTTATTGGGTTTTATTTTCTTTTTTTGATAAATATTTCTTTGCTTCAAGCACAAAATGGTATTTCTGAAACAGGAACATTTCATGCTTTTTTTATGGAAGACAAAGGATATATTCAATTAACATGGAACGAAATTGATAATGAAATTGATCAATTTATCTTAGAGCGTTCTTCTGATGGAATAAATTTTAATAAAATAGAAACTAAAATTATTACGGATTCTATCAACTTGAATCAAGGATATATTTATAAAGATGCTCACTTTCATATTGGCTATAATTATTATAAAATTACAACTATCTCCAATCAGACTGGAATTTCTAAACAATATAAGGCGGTAACGAAGGCTTATAGAGCTGAAAAAGAAGTATTAATTTTTCCTAATCCTGCTACAGAATTTATAAAAGTTTCTTTATATAAAGCTCTAGAAACAGAAGTGCAATTATTACTTACAGATGCTTTAGGTAAAACAATTCTTCAAGAAGAAGGACGTACTGTTGGAGAACATTGGTATTTTGAATTAGATGTCTCACAATTTGCTTCAGGAATATACTTTATTCGTATTATTAGTGATAAAAAATCAATTATATTACAACCTCAAAAGGTGTTTATTCATCGTAAAGAATAAAATTATTCTATTTTTTAGAAGCCCTACTATCCACATAAGCTCTTAGATCCTCTAATTGTTGATCGGTCATTTTTTCTAAAGAATATTGAGGCATATAAGCTCTTTTTCCAGGAAAAGAAGGAGCACCATATCTGGATACTTGATAAATAGAATATCTATCATATCTAGGAATATGTCTTTTAAGATGTTCAAAAGTCATTTTATTATCATCTAATTCATACATAGAATATTTTTTGTCTTCGTGGCAGTATAAACAACTTAAATCATAAATTAATTTTCCATTTTCAGGATGTCCTGTAATATTAGGAAAACCTGCTTTAGCATCTTTAGGAGTAATACCAAAAGTGGCTGGAGCAGCGGATAAATATTTAGAATGAATTAAATCTCGAATTTCTTTATGATTGCTATCTTCTGCTTTGCGAATTTTGGTAAATTCTTCTTCTGAAAAATTCAAATCTCCCATTTTCATTTCAATAGACCAATAATAAGCTAAAACAGCGTCTAATTCCCATTTTTTAAATGGTCTTCCTTGAGCACATTCTACTGCACACAATTGAATTGCTTCTCTTAAATTTTTGTGTGATTTAATAATTCGAGGATTACCATCATATTTCTTTTGATAATCACCATTATAAAAAGAAGTCCTATTTACTATTCCATAAAAAGTAGTTCCTTGTAAGAAAGGTAATTTATTATCATTGCAAAAATCAAGGCGAGCTTGTGCATCCATTGTTGCTAAATCTCCTTCATCATTCACAATATTATGGCAAGAAATACATTTAAAATGTTTGCTTTGTAATTTTGTTTTCTTTCCACTAGGAGATTGAGTAACCCCTTTAATTACTAAATCTTTTCCCCTTTGAATCATATCCTTACTACTTCCTTCAAAACTATGTTGAGGGGGAGCTTCTCCTAAATATTCCAATACTTGCCAAACTGGAGTTTCTTTTCCTACAGTGAAATTATTTTTTTTAGTAAAACTTGCAAAAACAAGAATGAAAATCAATATCACTACAAACAAAAAATACTTTTTCATAACCCTTTTTTTACAAATTAAACACTCTTGAAATAGTAAATCCTAAACGAAATTGTCCTTTAGCCCAACTAGATTGGTTATAAGGGATATAATCTGTTTCTGTAATTCCTCTAGAATTTGTAAAATTAACTTGAAAAACATGACCTCCTGTTTCTATTTCTAAACCTACACCTACAGAGGGATAATAATTATTTGCTCTTGTTCTTATTGAAGAAAAAGGATAAGTAGCATCTACAATAATTCCAAAAATTTTACTAATTTGTAACCGAGAAGCCGCAGCTAAATAAGGTAAACCATTACGTTCTAAAGGTTCTACAATATTTCTATGAATATATCCTGGAGAAATTTGAAAAGAAAAACGTTCTCCAAATTTCCGAGCAATAATAATTTGAGCAGAGTATGCCATTCTATGTGCAAACTTATCAAAGGCTTGTATAGATGTAGAATTTTCTACTTTCTTTTGAGTGGACATATTAGCTATACCAACAAAAGTCATAGTTAAAGGAATGCCTCCATTCGTTTGTTGTTGTAAAAACCGATATTTTACTGTACCTACCATATTCTGAAATAAACCTCTTGCTCCCTTTACTCTACTAATTCCAACACCAATATCATCTGTAATACCATAAGCTACTCCCATCATAATATCAGCAGCACTTTCTAGACCATAAAAAGTTTGCCATCCTCCTGCAGTACCAGCTAAATCTCCAAACTTATGTCCTATACGAACATCCAATGTTCGTTTAGGCAATGTTTCTGTAGAGTGCATATTTACAATCTTGTAATATTTCCATGTTTGATATACATATTCTTTTTTTTCACTTTCATCTTGACCTTGTAAAAAATTTACATTGAAGAGTAATACCAAAAAAAAGAAAAAAATATTTTTCATATTATTAATGTTTTTATGAATAAACAGTGTAATTATATCAAAATACATTCAGCTAAAAAAAATAGAAGACCACTTTTTTAAATTAAATGTATCAAAGTATTTTAAGAAAAAATATTTTTATTAATACTTAATGTGCTATTGGATTGATTTATAAAGGCCTGATTTTGATAGCTAATGAATGAATTATTCAGAATTTATGTCTTATACTTTAAGACGATTTATATTATTAAAGGTTGGAATTTTTTTGTTTATAAAATGATATTTTTTCCTAAGAACACTCAAGAAATCAAAAAAATATTCTGCTATTATACATTTCCGAATAGTGGTAAACATTATGTATATTAATATCTGTTAGTATAGACTAAACAGGGCAATCGCATTTAAATTTGTAGTATTTGTTTTTGAGTTTGTTATTCTATGCAGTTTTCATTTTTTTTGTTTTATATTTTCTTTGAATTGTTCTATTTTCAAAATCTCTAAGTCGTCTTCCATAAAAAACTTTCCGTAATAACATCTATTATTTATTACGATAAACCTTTGGTGTTTAATTGTGTACTCTTTTGAGGTGTTTTTATAGAATCTTATTATTTTTACATTACAAATGATAAAATATGGTCATTCTAAAATATACTTTGATTACTTTATGTAGTATTTTTCTAATGGAATTTGTTGCTTGGTTTTCTCATAAATATATTATGCATGGTTTTTTATGGTCTTGGCATCAGGATCATCATCAACCCCATTTGAAAAAAGGTTTTTTTGAAAAAAATGATTTATTTTTTTTAGTCTTTGCAATACCTAGTGCTACATGTTATATACTAGGTTCTGCTACTCCTCATTTATGGCTTTTCTTTGTAGGTATAGGAATTTCAATTTATGGGCTAATTTATTTTCTCGTTCATGATGTTTATATTCATCGACGATTTAAGTGGTTTAAAAAATTAGATAACAAATATTCAAAAGCTATTTTAAGAGCTCATGGTGCTCATCATGCACAACAAACCAAAGATGATTGTGAGTCATTTGGTTTATTGATTGTTCATACTAAGTTTTTTAAAAAAAGGGAAAGGATAGCTAAGAATAAATAGGTTTTCTTTAAAATTCTATTCTTCTTTTTCTTCTTCTTCAATACCAATTTCACGAATAGGTTCTTTTAATCTATCCCATTTAAAAAAGTGAACTCCAGCACCATAAACCCATCCTTGATGTCCTTTTTTTGTTTGAATAAAAAACCATGGTTCTGTAGTATATATTTCATTTCCTATATTGATTTTTTCTCTAAAATCCGTTCTTTTTTCCATAAACATTACTTCATCATGTAATGAAAGAACAGAAACAATAGAAGAATCTAAACTAGGTCCTTTTCTTACTTTAAGTCCCTCTAAAGTAACATAAAGAGGAGTATAACTTTTAGAGGTTGGATAGTTATTATTTCCTCTGCCAACAACCTCCGTATTTCCATTATTAGAAGGAGGATTAGAGGCTGTATTATTAATTTCGTTTTCGGCTAAGTCATATGTTGGAGAATCTGGATTATCAGCAGCAGCAGGAGAAGTCACTGTATTATCTTCTTCTTCAATTAAAGAACTAGGATCTTTTTCATTATTACATTTTTTGAATGCCCATGCAAAAAAGAATAAGAATAAAATAACGATAAATAATATTTGTAATTTATCCATAATATTTTCAGAATTCAAAGAAGTGTTTTTCTTTTTTGTAGTCCTTTTTTTTCTTTCCGCCATATTTAAAAAATTTCTCTAATAGTAGTTAATATTTAAAACGCACAAAATTGTTTAACAGTTCGTTATTTTAGTAAATGAAGTTAAAAATCTTCGACTCAAGTAATAAATGAAATATCGAACTGAAGTTCCATTTTTGAACGAATATTTCATTGGGCTTTTTACACAACTTAAATTCATTCATTTAGGTTTTCGTTAGTTCCTCTTTATCAAGAGTCATATAGTTTTGCAAAATAATAATCTATATTGAGTTTTTCAACAATATTTTTATGATGGCTTAAAAAAATAAAGCTTTTATGAGAAAACCCTTTATAATCAAGAAGCCCATGTTTTGTAAATGGACTATCTTTATGTTTAAAGATAATGTAATATAAATGATTAAAAGTATAATTCTCTTTTTGTTTGTAAGTTGTATGATTATCCAACTCATATATTGGGGAATAATATTTTTTAGATTTTTATTGTATCAACCCAAAAATGAACATAAAATACAAAATCCTCCAGCGATAAGTGTAATTATATGTGCTTATAATGAAGAAGAAAATCTTAAAAAAAATTTACCGCTTATACTAGAACAAAATTACTCCAATTATGAAGTTCTAATAGTAAATGATGATTCTACAGATGCTACAAAAGAGATATTAAATACATTTAAAAAAGAATATTCTCATCTTAATATCTTAAATATTTCATATCATAAAAAAAGAAAATTAGGAAAAAAGAATGCCTTATCTCAAGGAATTAAAGCCAGTTTATATGATACTATTTTAGTAACAGATGCTGATTGTTATCCCAAATCTAAAAACTGGATCAGTTATATGGCAAATAGTCTCAATCATCCTATTGAAATAGGTTTAGGTTATGGGCCTTATAAAAAAGAAAATACTTTTGTCAATTACTTCATTAGATATGAAACAGTTTATACCGCGATTCAATATATGTCATTAGCACTTTGGGGTTTGGCTTATATGGGGGTAGGAAGAAATATGATTTATAAGAAATCATTATTTTATAAAGCAAATGGTTTTGATAAACATAGCCATATCCCTTCGGGAGATGATGATTTATTCATTAATGAAGTTTCTAATCAAAAAAACACCTCTATTATTATTCATCCAGAAACATTTATGTTTTCTAGTCCTAAAAAGACATGGAAAGAATATTTACATCAAAAAAGAAGACATATTACAACAGGAAAACATTACAAATGGGTTCATCAAATTGTTTTAGGTCTTTTTTCTTTTACTCATTTTGGGATGTATTTTTTTGCTCTATTGTTATGTTTATATGGAATTAGTATGATATTTGTAATACTATTTATAATTACAATTAGTCTTAAAAATACCATTTTTGGATTGATTGCGTTAAAATTAAAAGAACAAAACTTAATACCTCTAATTTTTGTATTAGATATAATATATATATTATATTACATTGTATTAGCTCCTACTTTAATGTGGGGTAAAACAATAAAATGGAAGTAAAGAACAATAATTTATCAGAAAAAGCACAAGTTGATTGGGAATTAGTGCAAAGAGCAATAGGAGCGAATGATCAACAAGCATATACCACTTTGATGGAAAGGTATAGAAATTCTATATTCCATATGATGCTTAAAATGGTAAATAATAGAGAAGATGCTGACGACTTAACTCTTGAAGCTTTTGGAAAGGCATTCAAAAAATTACCTAGCTATACTCCTAATTATGCTTTTAGTACTTGGTTATTTAAAATAGCTATTAATAATTGTATTGATTCTATGAGAAAGAAAAAATTACACCTCCTTTCTATTGATGATACTATAAATAATGAAGGAGGTAATGATTTTTCTAATAATCTCAAATCAAATGCATTAGATCCTGAAGAAATTTTTATTCGCAGCCAAAAAGTAAAGTTAATGCGAAATGTTTTAGGACAACTCAACCCTAAATATCGTTTGATGGTAGAACTTCGTTTTTTTGAAGAAATGAGTTATGATAGCATTGCAGAAGAATTGGGAATACCTTTAGGAACAGTTAAAGCTCAATTATTTAGGGCTAAAGAAATTTTATATAATTTATTACAAACCCCATCTTCAAAAGCTTATTTAGATGTAGAGAAAAAAAAGAAAAAGAAATCAAAAAATAAAGATTGATGCGTTCAATTTCTAGTAGAAAAGCAAAAATATTTTTTATTTCTACAATATTATCTCTGAGTTTATTTTTGATACTCATGTTTGCCATGAGAAATGTATCTCATCTTATTTATAATTCTAATCAATGGAGATATATTACTCCTTCTTCTACCGATACATTATATACTATCTTACTACAAGATACTTTTAAAAGAGAAAAGGTGGTTAACTTCAACAACAAACTTCAATCATTTTATTCTATTACAGATTCTTTAAAAACAATATTAGATGTGGAATTATCACAAGATTTAGTCATAGATATTATTGTTAATAAAGGAATGGCTAAAGAAGTATATGTTCAATTAATAGAACTAGAAAAAAACCAAATTATTCTCTGTGATTCATTATGTTTTAGTGTTCAATATGAAAATATTGAAAAATGGAATCAATATTTTTTTAGGCATTCCAAAAAAGAAATTCATCATTTTATTGATGGATATATAAAAAAAGTAAAAGAAGCTGAAAAACGTAAATTACGTGAATGGGCTTCTGCAATAGATTAATATATCTGTTGAAATGAAGCACGTAAATAAATTAAAATTTTATGAAATTTTATTTTTTGCTAAGGTAAAACATAGTAGTAATAATGAGAGATTCCTGAAGTTCTCTCTCCTGTATAAAAATTTGTAAAACTTGCCTTTAATTCTATTTTATTTTTGCCTATTTTTTGAGGAACTTCTTCATAGTATAATATTCCATTATTATTAAAATAATAATCTTTATTTCCATTAATAGAAATGGAAGAGCCATGTCTCACATATTTTTGGATACTAAAATCTAAAGTTATCTTTTCTTTTTTACCTTGTTTAAAAATAGGGCTATTTTTTTTAGAAAGAACTACAGGGTAAGGATGAGCATAATCATAATCATAATAAAAAGTTGTAATGCTCTTTGGTAAATGTAATAAAAAGTTTTGTATATAATTAGAAATATCTAATTGAGCTTGTTCCAAAAATAATTTTTTCAAACTAGAATCTCTTACAGAAGAAATAAAATTAATATTAATTGGAGGAAAGGGATAAGAAAAAATTTCATGATAATTAGCAATCATTTTTCGAGTTAAAAATTGTAAACTATCTAATTTTTTTGATAATTGTGTTCTATTTATTTTTTTACTTTCATTTGAAAAATAATCTTCAATATCATAATATAAATTTTCAATCGTTTTAAATTTTTTTATAAATAGAGAATCTTCCGATTGTCGAGAAATTACAAAATTGATATATGAAAATTGTTGCTCATTGTTTGAATGTATTAAAGAATGTGTTTGTGAAAAAGAATCAGAGATATAAGTGGTTTTAGAAATATTATTTTTATAAAAAAATAAATAATACATACAAAATATATTTATTACCAAGGAGAAAAATAATATGTATTTCTTTTTATTCATAAACGATATAATGATAATAAGAGGT
>JAHDII010000305.1 GCA_020630895.1 Saprospiraceae bacterium | reverse complement strand
TGTATTATTTTATGCAATTATAGGAAAAAGAAATGAAAAAATCAATGTTGATTTTTTGTCAAGATTTTCTAAGGATATGTCTAATAAATTGGCTTTTTTTCAATAAAATAAATATGTTATTGATTGTTAGTTAAGAGTATGTTATAAAAAATGACCATAAAACAGGAAATATGAAACCAATAGATAAAGGAGAAAATATTATTTGGGAAGGTGTTCCAACAATAGAGGAAATTAAAAGGGATTTTGATTTTTGGAGTAATGTGTCTTATGTCTTATTTGCATTGTTATTTTTAGTTTTTGTACATTATTATGCTTTAAGTAAAACAATGACATTACTCCTTATTATTATGTTTGTTGGGTTTGTAATTTTAAATATTTTTCGAGAAATATCAAAGCGTAAAATAATTAAAAAGACAAAATATTTTATTTATAAAGATAAAGTTGTTCTTCAACTAGGTTTTGGAAAAAAGAAAGAACATGTTTTTTATTTAGATGAAATTTATTCTATAGAAAAAAGAAAGAATCATGATGAAACAGGGAATATTTTATTTAATTTAAAGAAAAATGAATTGTTTAAAAATTTTAATTTTACAGCAGGAGTTTTTGAAACAGGACCTCCTTCTTTTATGAATATTTCTGATGTTGATGAAATTTATAAAACAATAATTCCTTTATTAAAAGAAACTAAAAAAGAAATAAAAAATAATTCTTTTTCACAATCTTATAGCATAATAGATGTATTAGATAATGATGAAAATATTTTAGACTCAGGATTAGTACAATCTAAAAATATTTATGCAAATTCATCTATTCGATGGGAAGGTAGACCAGGACAATTGCATAATATGAATTTTAGTAAAAAAGAATTGTTTAATTATATCATTACACTTTTAGGAGTTTTATGGGCTCCTATTGCAATATTATTTTTTACTGTTGATATTACAGCAATATTTACCATAGCATTAATTCTTGGACTTTTATTTTTAAGTTTATCTATTCCTTTTATTTATTATTTAATAACAAAACATGTTCGAAAAGAAATAAAATATATTTTAACTGATACAGAAATTATTATTTATGGAGGATTGAATGAAATTAAAAAATATCATATTCCTTTGAAAAGTATTGGTCATATGACTTATAGTATAGATAGTAACTCTAATTTAGGAACTATAGTTTTATATCCAAAATCTGATGTAGGATTTAATACTATTAAATTAAATGCTGTGGGTCGTTCTAGGCAACCAATTATTCAAAACATTGATAATACAAGAGGTGTTTTTGAAATATTTATGAGGACTTGGAAAGAGGCAAAAAGGAAGTAGTTTAAAATTTGATTTTATAAAAATGGCTAAGAAATAAATTAAAATATTAGCATATTAATACTTTTGCTTTAATTTTGTTATAATGTATATTTATTGAAAAATAATTTAAAAAATGTGGAAAACAACAACAATAGTTACAATTCTTTTACTATCTATTCTTCTTATAGGAATGATATATTATAATTATAACCAAGAAATAATTGCTTTAGAAGAAGGAATAAATAAAGAAGTTAGTATAAGGTTGGAAGAAAAGGAAAAACAGTATCAATTGATAAATGAAAATAAAATTAAAAATCTTAAAAGTCAAAATGATTCTTTATCAAAATTAGTACTAGAATTAAAGAATGATTTAGAACTTGCATTAACGGGAGGAGCAGAGATAAAAAAAAGGAAGGAAATAATGAAAAATGCGAGTATGAAATTAACGAAAAGTTTAAAACTAAAAAAAGGAGAAATATATAGAGATCAAACAACAAATTTGGTAGCGTATGTAAGACCAGACTATTACGATGATAGAATAATAGTCAATTTGACTCATAAAGATAAAGATACATTTGAAGAAGAATGGTTTCCTGGAAGATATTATTATTATATGGAAGAGGAAGAGGGATTATTATCAGAAATAATAATATTGAGGTTAAATAAGGATGAAATTAAAGTTGATTGGACAAGTTATAAATTATAAAATGAGGAATGAATCATTTTGAAATGAGAGCTAAAAAAAGCCTAGAAAGGATGGGAGTGGATTTAAAGTAAATATTAATTATTGCTTTAATTACTTATAGCGTATATTTGTGCCATGAAATCAAAGACACTTCGAAAAGATAAAATTAATGTCATTACTTTGGGTTGTTCTAAGAATTTAGTGGATTCAGAGGATATGATTACACAGTTGAGAGGCAACGATTATGAGGTTTTGCATGACTCTAATGATGATGCCAATATTGTCATTGTAAATACTTGTGGTTTTATTGATTTAGCGAAGGAAGAATCAGTCAATACAATTCTTCAATATGCGGAAGTGAAGAAAGAAGGTGGAATTGATAAGTTGTATGTAACAGGTTGTTTATCACAACGATATAAAGATGATTTAGAAGAAGAAATTCCAGAAGTAGATGCTTATTTTGGAACTTTAGAATTGCCTAGTTTATTAGCAAAACTGAATGCGGATTACAAGCATGAATTGATCGGCGAACGAAGTATTACAACTCCAATGCATTATGCATATCTAAAAATTTCGGAAGGATGTAATAGAACTTGTTCTTTTTGTGCGATTCCATTAATGAGAGGTAAACATATTTCTCAACCTATAGAAAGACTTGTAAAACAAGCACAAAATTTTGCTAAACATGGGGTTAAGGAGTTAATGCTCATTGCTCAAGAATTGACTTATTATGGTTTAGATTTATATAAAAAAAGAGCTTTACCAGAATTGCTTCATGCTTTGGCTGATGTAGAAGGGATCGAATGGATTCGTTTACATTATGCTTATCCTAGCAAATTTCCAGTTGAAATATTTGACGTGATGAAGGAACGCAAGGAAATTTGTAATTATTTAGATATTCCTCTGCAACATGCTAATAATGATGTTTTGAAGAGAATGAGGCGACAAATTACTAGAGAGGAAACAGTAGAATTGATAAAAATTGCAAGAGAAAAAGTTCCTAATATTGCTATTCGAACTACTTTTTTGGTGGGGTATCCAGGGGAGACAGAAGAAGAATTTAATGATTTGTGTGAATTTGTACAAGAAATGAAATTTGAAAGGGTAGGGGTTTTTCAATATTCACATGAAGAAGATACTTCAGCTCATAAAGTTGAGGATGATATTCTTCCTGAAATAAAAGCAGAAAGGGCTAATAAAATTATGGAAATTCAACAAGAGATTTCTTTCGATAAAAATCAAAATAAAATAGGACAAATATTACCTGTTTTGTTTGATAGAAAAGAAGGAGAATATTTTGTAGGACGTACAGAATATGATTCTCCTGAAGTAGATAATGAAGTTTTAGTATCCGCTAAAAATAATTATATTAGAATTGGAGATTATGCTAATATTAAAATTATAGATGCTGAGGATTATGATTTGTATGGAGAAGTTATTCAATAATTTTATCCCCTTCATCATCTTTTGAAAAAAAATAATCGATCAATAAAATTCCCATACCAACCATAATAGAAACATCAGCAATATTAAAAATACCTGTTTTTAAAAAACCACCTAAATTAATATATAAAAAATCAGTTACTGAATTATATAAAAATCGATCAATTAAATTAGAAATTCCTCCACCAACAACAGTGCTTAAACCTATTAAAAATAATCGACTTTGGTTTGTAGTGGTAAATAAATAAATGAGAATACCTATCATTAATATTGTAGGTAAAATAAAAATAAATAGAGTTCTAATAATAGGTTCTGAAGAACTTCCTATACTTAAAAACGCTCCTTTATTTTCTACTAAAGTAAAAATAAATTTATCTTGAATAATATTGAGTTCTTCTCCTAATTCTATATTTTTTCTAGCCCATATTTTAGAAAGTTGATCTATTAAAATATTAAAAATAATAATAGATATTACTAGAATATTTTTATTCATAATTTATTCAA
>JAHDII010000304.1 GCA_020630895.1 Saprospiraceae bacterium | reverse complement strand
ATATTACTATAAGATCTTTTATTATAATCATTCTTTTTGTCCCATCTATTTATTATTTAAAAATCTCTCCAGATATTAATCAACTAATCAATAAATTTTTAAATTCAATTTTTAAATAAAATAATCCTATTCCTACTCCCCTATTATCAAAGTATCTCTATCATAAGATAAACCTGTAAAAATACCGATACCACCTTCCACATTAGATTTAATAGAAGAAGGAGAAGCAAAAGGATTTCCGTTAGAAGCAGACGCATCAAAAACAGATTGTAAAAATTTAAAATAATCTTCTTCTATATTATATAATGTAGAATATAAAGTATCTCCAAAAGTATAATCATAACCTGAACCAAAGACGTATTGTCCGTCTTCCGTTTCTAAGTTATCATCTGTAATAAAATCTTGTTCTAATGAACCACTATCCATTGTTTCTCCTACATGTAATTGACGACGATACCAATTATCTCCTTCAGGATCAATAAAATAATTTAATAATAATGCTGCTGTATCTGTACTATTAAAAACAGGAACTAAAGAATCTATTTCTACAGGAATAATTATTTGTGTGGTTCCTGTAATTTGTCGTCCTCTATCATCCGTAATATTCAAATCAAAAGGCTCATAATAATTTGCAGGAACTAATTTAGGATTTGAAAAATTATATATTTTATTAAATTCTAAATCAAAAAAAACACCATTGTATAAGGTATCGATTTCTCCTTGATGAGTAATGGTAATTACAGCATTATCTATTAAAGGATTTTCTTCAGCAGGTGCAAAATAATCTTGACTTTCTGATAATAATAAACGATATGGTTTTCCTGGTTCTAAATAACATTCTACCACTAATTCACTCTCATAAAAAGGTAAATCTACATCAATATCTTTTTCTAAATTACAAGAAACAACATGTATCGTTACCATTATTATAAAAAGAATTATAATATAATTTTTCATTTAAAATTTACTTTTTTCTAGTATTCAAATACTTTCTCCATTTATCTAAACATTGTTGAAAATCATCTGGTAATTCAGAATCAAATATCATACGTTCTCCTGTTTTGGGATGTTCAAAACCTAAAGATTTTGCATGTAATCCATGACGAGGCAACAATTTAAATGCATTCTCAACAAACTGCCTATATTTAGAATAAACGGTTCCTTTTAAAATTTGATCCCCTCCATAACGTTTATCATTAAATAAAGTATGTCCTAAATGTTTCATGTGTACTCTAATTTGATGAGTACGCCCTGTTTCTAATCTACACTCTACTAGATTCACATAGTATAAATCTTCTAATACTTTATAATGTGTAATTGCAGGTTTTCCCATATCTCCTTCTGGAAAAACTCTAACTAATAAACGATTGAAAGGATCTCTACCTAAATTCATTTCTACAGTTCCTTCTTCTTCTTCTTCAAAATTTCCCCAAACTAAAGCATAATATCTTCTATATGTAGTATGATCAAAAAATTGTTTAGCAAGATGAGCCATTGCATGTTCTGTCTTTGCTAAAACCAACAAACCAGATGTTTCTTTATCAATTCGATGTACTAAACCAGGACGTCCTACATATCCATCTTTAAAAGGTATAGGAGTATCTCTCAAATGATATGCCACAGCATTGACCAAAGTACCATCATTATGCCCTACTCCAGGATGAACCACCATCCCTGCCTTTTTATTTACGACTAAAACAGTATCATCTTCATAAACGATATCTAGTGGAATATCTTGAGGTAAGATAGGTTTATTAGCTTCTGGAGGATCTGGCAATAATATCGTAACAACATCTCCTGGTTTTATTTTATGATTGGGTTTTACATTATTTTCATTCACTTTTATTGCACCATCTCTAATAGCTCGTTGTAATTTATTACGAGTAATTTTTTCTAAACGCTGCATTAAAAATTTATCAATTCGAACCAAAGATTGCTTAGGATCTGCTACAAAACGATGATGTTCAAAAAGATTATCGTCTCTTTTACTTTCATATAAATCATGATTCGTTTTTTTCTGATTTATAGCATCCTCTTTATTTTCATCATCCAAACTCACTATATTATTGATTTTAAGGCTTATTTAATCGTCTAATTTCAGAACGGCAAGAAACGCCTTTTGAGGAACTTCTACATTACCAATTTGACGCATTTTTTTCTTTCCTTTTTTCTGCTTTTCTAATAACTTTCGCTTACGAGTAATATCTCCTCCATAACATTTTGCTGTTACATCTTTACGAAGGGCAGAAATCGTTTCTCTGGCAATAATTTTAGCTCCTACAGCAGCCTGAATAGCAATAACAAATTGTTGTCTCGGTAATAATTCTTTTAATTTTTTACAGAGTTTACGCCCAAAATAATAGGCTTTATCTTTATGTATTAATGCCGAAAGAGCATCTACATTTTCACTATTCAATTTAATATCTAATTTGACTAAATGAGATTCTCTATATTCTAATGGAGCATAATCAAATGAAGCATAACCTTTTGAAATAGATTTCAATCTATCATAAAAATCAAAAACAATTTCTGCTAAAGGTAGTTCAAAAGTCATTTCAACCCTTGAAGTTGTTAGATAATCTTGTTTCGTCATATAACCTCTTTTTTCAATACACAAGGTCATAATAGAACCAATAAATTCAGGTTTTGTAATAATCTGAGCTTCTATAAACGGCTCCTCTACCCTTTTCGCAACAGTAGGATCTGGTAAATCTAAAGGAGTATTAACAATTATTTTTTCATCTTTGGCTGTAAATGCATGATAGGATACGTTAGGTACAGTGGTTATCACATCCATATCAAATTCTCTAGACAATCTTTCTTGTACAATTTCAAGATGAAGCATTCCTAAAAAGCCACATCTAAAACCAAAACCTAAAGCGGCTGAAGTTTCTGGTTCATACACTAAAGAAGCATCATTGAGTTGTAACTTTTCTAAACTATCTCTTAAATCTTCATAATCATCATTATCTATAGGGAAAATACCTGCAAAGACCATAGGCTTTACATCTTCAAAACCTTGAATAGCTACTTCACAAGGATTGTTATTTAAAGTAATTGTATCCCCTACTTTTACTTCTTTTGAATTTTTTATCCCTGTAACAATATATCCTACATCTCCTGTTCTTATTTCCTTTTTAGGAATCATATCTAATTGCAAAATACCTACTTCATCAGCAAAATAGCTTTTATTGGTATTCATAAATTTAATCTTATCTCCCTTTTTCAATACCCCATTTAAAATTCTATAATAAGTAATTACTCCTCTATATGAATTAAAAACAGAATCAAATATTAAAGCTTGTAGAGGTGCTTCAGGGTCTCCTTTAGGAGCAGGAATTCTTTTTACAGCTGCTTGTAATATATTTTCTACCCCCACTCCTGTTTTTCCACTAGCATGAATAATTTCCTCTGGTTCACAACCAATTAAATCTACAATTTGTTCTGTAACTTCCTCAATCATAGCACTTTCCATATCTACTTTATTGAGAACAGGAATAATTTCTAAATCATTTTCTATGGCGAGGTATAAGTTTGAAATGGTTTGAGCTTGAATTCCTTGGGAAGCATCTACCAAAAGTAAAGCTCCTTCACAAGCTGCGATAGAACGGGATACTTCATAAGAAAAATCAACATGACCAGGAGTATCAATTAAATTAAAGGTATATTTTTCTCCATTGGGATGATTGTAATATAATTGAATAGCATGACTCTTAATAGTGATTCCTCGTTCTCTTTCTAAATCCATATTATCTAATGCTTGATCTTTCATATCTCTTTCAGATATGGTTTGGGTATATTCAAGCAATCTATCGGAAAGTGTACTCTTGCCATGATCTATATGGGCAATTACACAAAAATTTCTAATATTCTTCATAAGCCACAAATATACGTTACTTATAACAATTTTGCTATGCAATACTATCTCTTAGTTGAATAATCTATTTTATAAAT
>JAHDII010000013.1:6649-23936 GCA_020630895.1 Saprospiraceae bacterium | reverse complement strand
TACTAATTACTGGAAGTTCAGTATCTTGAGTCCAAGTATAAGTAATACTTTCTTGTACTGCTACATTACCACAAGCATCTGTATAATTCGCATCCCACGTTTGGGTATAAGCACAACCTGTATTGCTAACTCCACTTGTCGTAACTATTGGAGTAAATACTCCTTCACATCCATCACTGCCTGTAAATACAGGATCGGTAACTGTAGGGTTACAACCTAAATCTGCTCCATCTGTAGCTGTTGTACTAATCACTGGTACATTCGTATCTTCTGTCCAAGTATAAGTAATACTAACTTGGGTAGCTACATTACCACAACCATCTGTATAATTCGCATCCCAAGTTTGAGTATAGGAACAACCTGTATTACTTGGTCCACTCGTTGTAACTATTGGATTAAATGCTCCATCACAATTATCAGCACCTGTAAATACAGGATCTGTAACTGTAGGATTACAGCCTAAATCTGCTCCATCGGTAGCAGTAGTACTAATTACTGGAAGTTCAGTATCTTGAGTCCAAGTATAAGTAATACTTTCTTGGACGGCTACATTACCACAAGCATCTGTATAATTCGCATTCCACGTTTGAGTATAAGCACAACCTGTATTACTAGGACCACTTGTCGTAACTACGGGAACAAATACTCCTTCACAACCATCACTACCTGTAAATACAGGATCAGTAACTGTAGGATTACAGCCTAAATCTGCTCCATCTGTAGCTGTGGTACTTATAACAGGCAAATTCATATCTTCTGTCCAAGTGTAGGTAATACTTACTTCTGTAGCTGGATTACTTGCAGCATCTATGTAATTAGCATTCCAAGTCTGTGTATAAGAACAACCTGTATTACTAGGCCCACTTGTTGTAACTACGGGTGAAAAAACACCATCACAATTGTCTAAACCTGTAAAGGTAGGAGGTGTAACTGTAGGATTACAGCCTAAATCTGCTCCATCTGTAGCTGTAGTACTAATTACTGGAGCTTCAGTATCATTTACAAATATAACTGTAATCGTTTCTGTTGCAGAACAGGTATTATCATTATCTGTCACCGTAACTATATAGTCTCCTGGTCCATCTACAGTTAATGTAGCTGTTGTTCCACCAGAAACAATACTAGGCCCTGTCCAAGCATATACTAAGTCTGCATCTGAATTTGTTGATGAACCTGCTACAGTAAATGATGTATTTAATACAGTACAAGATAACTCTTGAGGAGGTGTTGTAACAGTAACGGTTGGAGTAATTATATCTTGCATAACAGTAACCGTAGATGTTACTGTACATCCATTATCACTGTCTGTTACTGTAACTATATAATCTCCTGGCCCATTTACACTTAATGTTGCTGTTGCTGCACCAAAAGTTATGCTAGGTCCTGTCCAAGCATAACTTAAATTTGCAGATGGATTTGTTGAGGATCCAGCCACAGTAAATGATGTATTTAATACAGTACAAGATAACTCTTGAGGAGGTGTTGCAACAGTAACGGTTGGAGTAATTACATCCTGCGTAACAGTAACCGTAGATGTAGCAGTACATGTTGTAGTAGATGATGTTACTGTAACAATATAATCTCCTGGTTGATTTACTGATGGAGTAGCAGTACTACTTCCAGCAGTAATCCCTGGTCCTGACCAAGCAAAAGTAAGGGTAGGATCTCCTGTAGTAGCGGACGCATCTAAACTGATTGGAGTAACAGTACAAGTTAATTCTGGAGGAATTGCTGTATTTATATTTGGTAAATCATTTATAGTATAAGTTACTGTTGCTACATTAGTACAGTTATTTAAGGGATTTGTAACTTCTACATAAAATACATCTCCATCAGCTGCAGTTATACTAGATGGCGTAGCTACAGAAGATGTAAGTCCTGGATCTAAATACCAATCATAATTATAAGTAGCTAAAGAAATACTACTTTCATAAGATTCTAAATTATCCGTTGCAACCCCGCTACCTAGTGAATTTTCACAAAGAGCAGGTGTTTGATTGGTTACAACAGGAATAGGATTAACTGTAAATGTTACAGTTGCAATTGCAGAACAAGTTTCTGTAACTTCTACATAAAATATATCCCCATTATTCACAGTTGCATTTCTATCATCTCCTACAGGATTAGCTAATAAGGCATCTGTATACCAAGTAAAAGTAGGAGCAGGGCTATCGCCATTAATAGAGTTATTATATATTGTTAAATCTACTCCTGTAGCAATACCTGAAGATGCTGTTGTTTCACAAATTTCTGGAGTTAAGTTTGTAACAACTGGTGGTGTGCAGCATAAAACAGAAGCATTAAACACTGCTGGAAGATCAGCAGTACAACCAACATCTGTCCAAAGTCCAATTTCTCCATCAGCATAAGTTTTTAAAGAAACTGTACAATCTGTTGTATTGTTTGTACACGAAGATGGAGCTACTGTTAGATCAAAACATACTGTCCAAGTAAATGGAGTACATTGAGATATAGCTGCAGGAGGAGGATCATCTTCTACAGTATCATCTGTAGGTCCATTAGTTCCACAATCATCAAATCCATCACCATAAGTATTGTCAGGATCAGATCCTTGAGAACTAAGAGCAAAAAACCAACCTCCAGGGACTGGATCTCCATTGGAATAATTTCCTGTTGGATGATTTTGATTAAATAAAACAGATCCCGAATTCATCCAAGTCCATGTTCCTGTTGCTGCTCCAGCCTGATTAAGAGATGTTGTAACTGTTGGTTCAGATCCTGGCGTTTCCTGCCAACAATCTCCCCAACTTGGTACAAATGCTTGTAACCAATTACTATTTATTCTTCTAAACTCTGTTAAAGTATAACAGAAATTAACTGTTTCGCCTTCGCTATAAGGACCACCAACAGGAGTAGTTGCATCACTTGAACTTGCTTCTGTTAATGTATTTGCCAAATTACAGGCACTGTCATCTACATTAGGAGTTATACATAAATCAAAATTTCCTAATGTTCCTGATTCATCAGAAATAGCTATAAGATAAGTTTGACCAGAAGTCAAACCTGTTTCAGAAGTTATGATAGCATCATTACCTGGTCCAGTGACACAATTTAAAATATTTTCATAAGTACCATCACATTCAGGATTTTGAAATATTGTAAAATAAGGATCTGTTAATTCTGTACTTGTTACTTCAATATCAATTGATGCCATACCTCCAGGTACTGTTATTTCATACCAAACAGTAGGATTAGGAAAGTCATAACAATTAGCTCCTAGGAAATCAGGACCAGGGGATGCTCCATCATTACATCCTGACACACAAGTTTGAGTAGAAAGTGTTAAAGAAACTGTTTCAGCATCGCCGCAAGTACCATTAGTCACAGTACAAGCACCTGTTCCTGCATCATGAACACAAATGTCAAAAGTAGTAGTTGCAGGCACATCTGATCCCCAATCATAAACTCTAATATAATAAGTATTCCCAATTGTTAAGCCTGAAGCATTCATTACTTCTGTACCTCCATCTAAATTACCATCTTGGCAACCTAGGTTTGTAAAAGATGAACAATCTGCTGTTTCTAATAATTCTATAACTGGATCAAAACTAGCTGAACCTGCAACTTCTATTACAGGATTTGTTGATGTTGCTGTAAATTGATACCAAACATCATTATTTGCAGTTCCTCCACAAAATGTTGTAGGTAAACCAGAATCAGTTGCATCTTCAACAGTTCCAGAAGTATTTGAACAAGTAGCAGACTGTGTTAAAGTAGCTGGTGTAGCACATTCATCATTTGGAGGAGGAAAAGTCATTGGATTATCTACACAAATATCCATATTATTATACTCATCATCATTATTTGTAGTTACAGCAATATAATAAGTTGCTCCAACAGTTAAACCTGTAGTATTCAATGTAATAGAATTATAATTCCCATTAGCATCTCCCTCTGCAACACAAATGGAAGATAACCAATCGCAAGGTGTTGGGGAAAAATCCATTAGAGATATTTCTGGTCTTGATGAAGCAGGACCATTTACTGTTATATCTACTACAGAACCTTGAGCTGTAAAAGAAAACCAAACATTGTCAAATCCTTCAACTCCTGCACAATTTCCTGCTAAATCCCAAGTATTGTTTAAATTAGAAAAAGTGGTACAACCTCCAGATAAATCTGTGATTGTAGTAGCATTAACACAATCATCATTTGCAGGTTGAGCAAATGTTGCTAAAGAGATAAATAAAAATAGAGTAAGGAATGTTATAGCTTTTGAATAGAACAAATTAGCAATGTATGTTCTAATTACACAAATTATTCTAATAATGAGGAAGTAAAGTTTATTCATTTTTACCAAATTTTAGATATCATACATTCGTTTAGAAATAGAATTGCATGGTATCGCACAACAAATTAAATGAAAAATTATAATATATAACTAGGTGATTAACAAAAAAATAGCACAGGCAGAACATTTTATATGTTAGCTGTATAATTTTTTGTTACAAAAACCACCTACAAACCTACACACAAAATACTTAAAATAATTTAAAAATTAGCTAATTATTTGATATAATAATGAATTGTTTTTAAAACTAGTATATGACGAAGAGTGATGGCAAAAGATGAAAATGACCTATAAGTAAGTACTAAAACAACTGTAATAGCTAAGATTTGTTCTGGCAATTTTAATAAAACTGTCAGATTAAGTCTTAACAATAAAATTAAATGATAATTAAAAATGATAAAACTTATTTTACAAATTCATTCATTGAATTTTTGGTAGGCACTATTTTTCCATCCTTAAAAATAATTTTAGTTTTAGGATGAATTGTTTTTTCTCCTAATTCTTTCATACTCATATCTTCAATATCAATATTTTGTATAGGATTAGCATAGTCTTCTTCTTTATATTTATATAAAGTCCATTTTTTATCAGAATATTCTAAACAGGTTAAATTTTCCATCCAATCACCAGAATTCATATAAATCGTACTTCCATTTTGATTGGTATGTTTTTTAATAGTAGGTCTATGAACATGTCCACAAATCACATAATCATACCCTTTTTCTATTCCAATATCAATGCCTTTTTGTTCAAAGTCATTCATTTTTTTTACAGCACTTTTTACACTATCTTTAATTTTCTTAGAAATATAAACAGGTTTTAAACCCAATTTACGAAGCAATTTATTGAGTTGCCTATTAAAAAAAATAGACCAGTCATATAATCGACCACCAAATTGAGCTAATAATTTAGCAAAACCTCCTACTGAATGATCAAAAGCATCTCCATGAAAAACCCAGGCAGTTTTTCCATCTACTTCTAATAATAAACTATCTACTAAATGAATATTAGAAAAAGAAAAATCAGTGTATCGACGTAGTAAATCATCATGATTTCCAGTAAGATGATAAGTAGGAATTCCTTGATTAGCAAATTCGATAAATTCTTGTAAAACAGCAGTATGTTCGTCAGGAAAATAATATTTATTGAATTGCCAAATATCTACAATATCCCCATTTAAAATCAGTAATTTAGGTTGAATACTTCTCAAATAAGTTAACAATTCCCTCGCACTACTTCCAAAAGTACCTAGATGGGTATCAGAAATAACAACAATATCTATATTTCGTCTTTTCATGAATGATACAACTCATATTATAATGAGTTGTTTTATTATTTATTTAAAAATAAATTCAATATACAACAAATCTCCCTTTGATCAATAAATAAAACCAAAGGGAGATTAATGAATTAACGATTATTTAATCTTTTTTTAAAATAATCAAGTGTATGAATCATAACTCAGTCACTCTTTGAGCTTACTTACACATTTTATCGAATTTCATCTGTGATTTGTTATACACATATTTTTTAAATCTTGCTCAATGCTGATTTTAAATCTTTTAATAAATCATCTATATCTTCTACTCCTACACTTAAACGAATTAAAGAGTCAGTAAGTCCTACTTTTAACCTTTCTTCTTTAGGAATAGAGCCATGGGTCATTGATGCAGGATGTCCAATTAATGATTCAACTCCTCCTAGAGATTCTGCTAAATGGAAGAAGTGAGTATTACTTAAAACTTTTACAGCTTCTTTATATTTGTCTCCTTTTAAATCAAAAGATACCATAGCTCCAAACATTCTCATTTGTTTTTTAGCTATTTTATGTCCTGGATGTGTTTTATATCCAGGATAATTTACACGATTTACTTTGGGATGATCTTTTAAGAAATCTGCAATCTTCATTGCATTTTCACAAGCTCTCTGAACTCTTAAATGTAATGTTTTAATCCCTCTTAACATTAAAAAACAATCTTGTGGTCCAGGAACAGCTCCAACTGCATTTTGTATGAAATAAAAATGTTCAGACATTGCTTCTTCTTTACAAATTACAGCTCCCATTACAACATCTGAATGCCCTCCTAAATATTTTGTACAAGAATGTAATACTACATCTGCTCCTAAATCTAAAGGATTTTGCAAATAGGGCGAAGCAAAAGTATTATCTACACAAACAAGAACTCCCTTGGATTTTGCTATTTTACAAATAGCTTTAATATCCACAATATTCAACATTGGATTTGTAGGCGTTTCTATCCAAATAAGTTTTGTTTTTTTAGAAATATGTTTTCCAAATTTCTTAGCATCACTCATATCTACAAACTTCGATTCTATGCCATACCTTGCATGTACTCGAACAAGTTGTCGATAAGAACCTCCATATAAATCATTTGTACTTAATACTTCATCACCTGGATTAAGTAAACGAATTACTGCATCCATTGCAGCTAATCCACTACTAAAACAAATTGCTTTAGCACCATTTTCTAATGCTGCTAAATTATTTTGGAGTGCATCTCTTGTAGGATTTTGAGTTCTAGCATATTCATATCCTTTATGTTTTCCAGGAGCGTCTTGCACATACGTTGATGTTTGATAAATAGGTGTCATTACTGCACCAGAAACTGGATCTGGTTGTATTCCTGCATGTATAACTTTTGTTCCAAATTTCATGATTTCGAACGAATTTGATGATGATTAATAAATTAATATGCGAATATATTCTTTTATCTATAAAAACAATTCATAATAATGTCTAATTAATTTAAGTTGCGGATAAATCCGCAAAGTCCACAGTAAATGAGTCCATAGACCAAGTTATTATTACAATTATTTTAAAATAATCTTTTGTGAATAATGTATTTCATAATTTTTAACTCCATAAGGTTTTACACAACTTGGATTCATTATAAAAATGAAAGGGTGGTTTTCATTATTGAAATCCACCCCATTCACATAGAATCAGATACGTAATTATTTAATATCAAACTGATTGAGTTGATAGTTTTGGATAATTTGAATGATTTGTTTTTCAAAAGATTTTTTGATAGAGTATTTTCCTTTTTGAAGTCCCTTTGCCCACTCTTTATAATTTCCATTTTCAATTTTTGATAAATGTTGGAAATGGTTGATAATATGTTTGCTATTATCTCTAAAACTTGACCACGCACTTTCGTATTTTTTAAAACATTTTTGATTGAAAGTTATGTTTTCTCCTTCCCAATTAGTATTGCAAAAAATATCAAAATGGTTATTCGCGCCTTGTGACAATGGTGTTTCTCCTGCAGCACTATGATATAAAGCACTAGCTAAAATAATAGAAGCTGGAATACCAAATCTTCGATTTTCGCTGATAGCAACATTTGAAAACCTTTTAATATAGGCTTGGATCTTTTTTTCTGGAATATCTCTCAGTTGAGGAATTTCAACAAAAACTTCTTTTTGTTTTTCTCCTCCTTGCTTACTTCCTAGCAAAGATGTTGCCATTGCTTCCCATTTTGTCTTTTCTGGAGGCGGATTTTTAGATTTTTCTTCTTTATGATTTGATTGGGATGTTAAAGGAGATTTTAAATTGAACTGAATATGAAAATCTTTTTGTAGAAAAACAAAAGCAATTATTGCTAATAAAATAACTTTTGTCAAAATATTTTTGCGTCCTATTTTGGGGATGGTCTTGGTGGATATTTTTTTAGTATTCATCTGTAATCAAATTTTAAATAATTCTCAATGTATGTTTATTAGTACAATACAAATATAACACAAAATGTTTTTATAAATCAAATTAATTAAACATTTTGTATCATTTTAACATTTGCGCAAAAAAAAATCGTTGCCAAAATATTTTGACAACGATTTTTTGAATTATTATTCTAATCTTATTTTAAATGCTGACTATAGGCTGTAGGATTATTGAGTAATTTAATCGCCTCTTTAATTTCGCTATCATTTCTAAGGCTAATTTGAATTTGTCCTTTTTGGTAATAATATCTAGACATAATTTCCTTTTCAATTGCTTCAGAAATTTCTTTTTGATAGGTTTTCAAATCATTCTTTTTATTTTGAAGAATTTTATCTTTTATATCTTTAATATCCGATTGGACTAAATCATAATAGCCATCTTCTTTAGCCTTATTTTTTAAAGAACGTAACATTCCTTCTGTTTCAGTATCAAAAGAAAAAGATTCATTAGCAACAAAATTCATAAAACCTGTAAAGTCTTTAAACTCATATTCTTGAGGTTGAGCCACTTCTTTATTTTTTAATTTATAATTGCTTACATATTTAAAAATCAAATGTTCTTTATTTAATCCTTTTAATACATTACTCAATTTAGCATCTTTTAGGACTACATCAGGCTGAATTCCTCCTCCATCATATACTTTTCTACCATTATTGGTTTTAAACATAGTTCTTAAAGAATCAGGAATATCTGTAGGTTCTCCATCTTTATATTTTACTGCTTGAATACATCTTCCACTAGGAATATAATATTTAGCGGTAGTTAATTTTACTTTAGAATTATAACCTACATCTCTAGTATTTTGAACTAACCCTTTTCCATAAGATTGTTGTCCTAGTAATACGCCTCTATCAAAATCCTGAATCACCCCTGAAACAATTTCAGAAGCTGAGGCAGAATTATTATCAATTAAGACCACTAATCGAATTTCTTCATCTACAGGAGTGTTTAAGGTGCGGAAACTTCTATCCCAATCTTTTACTTTTCCACGTGTTACAACAACTTCCTCTCCTTTAGGAATAAATACATTACAAACATTAATAGCTTCTCTTAATAATCCACCACCATTAGCTCTCAAATCTAAAATAACACCTGTCATTTTATCATTTTCGCTTTTTAATTTTTTTAATGCATCTGATACATTTCTTCCTGCATCTTGAGTGAACGTTGTTAAATTAATATATCCTACATTATCACTGACCATTCCAGAAAAAGGAACATTAGGAATTTTTACTTCTTGACGAACAACACTTATTTTTAAATCTTTGGCTGCTCCTGGACGTTCTACTAATAATTCAACTGTAGAGCCTGGAGAACCTTTAAGGATATCTGAAATATTATCTGCTGATTTTCCTTGGGTTGATTTACCATCTACTAGTTTAATAATATCTCCTACTTTTAACCCTGCTTTATCTGCTGGAAAACCTTCATAAGATTTTATAATAATTATTTTGCCATCGACTTCTTTAGTATCTGCACCAATTCCTCCATATTTTCCATCCAACATGTATTTGAATCCTTCTATTTCAGATTCTGATATATAATTGGTGTAAGGATCTAATGATTCTAACATTGCATCAACACCTGTTCTCATTAATTTTGCAGGATCTACTTCATCTACATAATATGTATTAATTTCTTTATAAAGATTGGAATATATTTCAATATTCTTAGCAATTTGAAAATACTTACCTCCATTACTTGCTACAAAAGATACTCCTAGAATACCTATGAAACATAACAATCCAATTTTTGTAAACTTTTGCATTTTTTTCATACTCAAAATTAAAATAAGTGTTTGTATTATTAAGACGATTTATTTTATGAATAGTTGCTTTTTTTTATAATTACTATAAGTACTTGGTTTTTAAACCAATACCTAATATACTAGTAAAGCGTTTAAAAAATCAATATTTATATCATTATTTATACAATAATAATACCTTATCTGTTGAATCTGCTTAGATTGTAAGAATATTCTCTTTACAATAACCTTATAACGGTTTTAAAAGGTAAATTATTTAAGATTTGAAGAAATACACTATAGATATAAGATTATTCATCTTTTAATAAATCGGGTCTTCTATTTTTAGTTCTTTTGATAGATTCATTATATCTCCAATCTTCTATTTTTTTTGCATGACCGGATAATAAAATATCAGGAACTTTCCAGCCTCTAAAAACAGAAGGCCTAGTATATACAGGAGGAGCTAATAAATCATCTTGAAAAGAATCAAACAAAGCAGATGTTTCATCACCTAGTACACCAGGAATAATTCGGCCTATAGAATCTACAACGACCGCAGCAGCTAACTCTCCTCCAGAAAGAACAAAATCTCCAATTGAAATTTCCATGCTTACATAATGTTCTCTTATTCTTTCATCAATTCCTTTATAATGACCACAAATAATTAATAAATTCTTTTTTAATGATAAACGATTCGCAGTTTTTTGTTCATATCGTTCTCCATCAGGAGTCATAAAAATAATTTCATCATACGTTCTTTCAGCCATAAAATGATCCAAACAATTGGCTAAAGGTTCACACATCATTACCATTCCTGCTCCACCACCAAATTGATAATCATCTAGTTGTTGATGTTTTCCAATACCCCAATTTCTAAGAGAATGAACATATACCTCTAAGAGTCCTTTATCTCTTGCACGTTTCATTATAGAATGTTCAAAAGGACTTTGTAATAAATCAGGAATTACGGATATTATATCTATTCTCATATTACAAATCTAATAAACCTTCAGGTAAAGACATTAATATTGTTTGACTTTGTTCATCTATATTAAGAATGAATTCAGGAACTAAAGGAATTAAAATTTCTTTAGTTTTAAATATAATTAAAGCCATTTCTTGTTGAGGATATTCTATCACTTCTTGAATCATTCCTATATCTCCATAATTTTCATCACGAACCTTAAAATGAATGACTTTATTATAGAAAAGTGTATTGAAAGATTCTTCTTGTTCTAAAGGAGAAGAACTAATATCCTCTTTTCTTAAAAAAAGAACTTTATTAGATAATTTTTTTGCAGCTTCTCTATTTTGAATATTTTCAAAAATAACATTCAAATTATGATCTATTTTTTGAATAAAAAAGGGTACTTTTTGACCATTTAATCCAATAAAAATAACTTCTGATTTCAAAAAATCTTCTAAAAAAATATCTTGAACAATCACTTTCATATGTCCTTCAACACCGTGAGGCTTCGTTGTTTTACCAATTTCTATTAAATCTTTCATTTTAAACAGCATCTATAACAAAAATCCCGATACTCAAATGAATATCGGGATTTTTATAAAAAACAAAGAATAATTATTCTTTATTGTCTTCTTCTTTATTATCCTCATTAGGAGTATCCTCTGCTACTGGAGTATCTGTAGTAGGTTCTTCCTCTGCAGGAGTATCTTCTACAACAGGAGGTTCTTCTATAACAACAGGAGGAGGAGTTCCTGATAATTCAGCTAAATATTTAGCTCTTTCTTGTTTTGTTTGTTCTACTCTAGAAAGGATTTTAGCATCTTTACCATCAATCCATTCCTGATATTTAGCCATTGCCTGATCTTCAGTTAAAGAACCTTTTGCAACACCTCTCATTAAATGTTTACGATATAAAACACCTTTAAAACGAAGAATAGCACGAGCTGTATCAGAAGGTTGAGCTCCTTTCATTAACCATTCATAAGCTTTATCGCGATCAATTTCAATCGTAGCAGGTTTTGTCATTGGATTATAAGAACCCAATCTTTCAATAAATCTTCCATCACGTTTTGCACGTTGATCTGCTACAACAATGTGGTAAAAAGGTGCTTTTTTACGTCCTTTTCTTTGTAATCTAATTCTTACCATAATACAAGTTAAAATTTAAAAATGTGGTTTAACCATACCTAACTACTCGAAATCAATCGGCATTAGGTTTTTAACGGGCTGCAAATATATTGCTTTTTATTTAGAATAAGCAAGATAAGAGTATTATTTTTTATAGAAAAGTTTTAGGCTTTATCACGAATTATTGATTATAGCCCAATTGTTCTTTCCATAATCTTAAATTCGTCTCTCATTAAAAACAATTCATGATAAAGTGTTTTATAAATCACATTATTTTTATAAAAATAGACATTAGTACGTTAAGGTAAGATGATTTGATTTCTTTTCTTGCTAGTCTTCTATGTATTTTGATTATTTTTGTGCAAAAATCATATAGTCTATGAATCGTATTTTTACTACACTCATTTTCACTGTGTTATTTCATTTTATAAATAATGCACAAACGACTTCTTTATCTGGAGTTATTAATAGTTATGCTAAAGTCACAAATATTGATAATTCAGATATATGTAATCCCTTTCTAACGGTAGATGATGCTTCTGTTTTTTCTGCTGGAGATTATATTATGATCATTCAGATGAAGGGAGCTGAAATAGATACATCCAATACCAGTAATTTTGGTTCTATTATTAATTTGAATAGTGCAGGGTTATATGAAAAAGCTCAAATTGATTATATCGATGGGAATGATATTTATTTATTAACATTATTAGAAAATAATTATGATGTAAATGCTAGTGTTCAAATAGTTAATATTCCTCAATATGTAGATGCTACTGTTGATGCTCCTGTATTAACACAAGCATGGGATGGTGAAAAGGGAGGTATTATTGCTTTTGAAGTATCTGGAACATTAACTATGAATAGTAAAATTGATGCTTCTCAACAAGGGTTTAGAGGAGGAACAAGAGAGATTTTGCCTGTTACTTGTAATTGGCAATCTATGTACGATGAATATTTTTATCCAGATAATTCTTTTGAGGGAAGTGGTAAAGGAGAATCTATAGTTATTAATGATTATTTGATAGGTAAAGAAAATGGAAGAGGAGCCAATGCTACAGGTGGTGGTGGTGGAAATGATCATAATTCTGGTGGTGGTGGTGGTTCTAATTATGGAGCTGGTGGAATTGGTGGAATGAATTTAGATCCTATTCCTTTAGCTTGTTTAGGACAATTTCCTGGAATAGGAGGATATGCTAATCCTTCTTTAAGTAACCGCTTATTTATGGGCGGTGGCGGTGGAGCAGGTCATGATAATAATGGAGGAGGAATTGATGGTGGAATTGGTGGTGGAATTATTTATGTTAAAACCAATGTCCTTGAAGGAAATTGGCAAACATTCTTTTCTAATGGAGAATTATTACCTAATACTACCGACTTTGATGGCGCAGGTGGTGGTGGTGCAGGAGGAACAATTGTAGTAGATGCCATGTTTTTGAGTTCTGGTATAGGAATTACAGTAAGAGGAGGTAATGGTGCTAATGTTGAAGTATATGGTTCTAATCGTTGTATGGGACCAGGCGGCGGTGGTGGCGGCGGTGCTATTTTTACAACTATTTCATCATCTCCTAATTTGATAACGGATTATTTAGGAGGAGATCCTGGAGTAATTCTAAATTCTACATCTAATTGTAATGGTACAAGTAATGGTGGAGCAACTGGAGAAATAGGAGGTCTCTTACCTTTTACCGAAATCGTAGCAGCTGCTCCAATTATTCACATGAATTTGATATCTGAACCAGAAGATGTTATTGTTTGTGATACAGATATAGCCAATTTTATTGTAGCAACAGATATTCCAGCAGATACATATCAATGGCAAATTGATGATGGAACGGGATATATTAATATGTTAGATGATACTTATACTTCTGGAACTCAAACAGATACTATGACAACTTCTAACCTAGCAGAAGGAACATATTTGATTCAATGTATTATCAATGGAGGGTGTGGAGATATGTTTATAACCAGTCCTGCAACTTTAGAAGTATCATCATCTGCTATGATAATATTAGATCCTGAAGATCAAATTATTTGTGAAGATGAAATGTTTGTACTTACAGCAGAAGCAACAGGTGTGAATGTCAATTATCAATGGCAAGTCAATGATGGAAATGGTTTTTTAAATGTAGTAGATGATGCTATGTATTCTGGAGCGACTACCAACGAATTAACAGTTCAAGCCAATTTAGATATGAATGGTTATACATTTCAATGTGAAGCTGTTAATGATTGTCCTGGTACAGCAACCTCAGGAATGGCTACTATTACAGTAAATCCATTACCTATTCCTGATTTTAGTTATATCATAAGTAATGATACTGTTTATGTAACAAGTGCTTCTAGTTTAACAGATAATTATTATTGGGATTTTGGAGATGGCACTCCTTTGCATCCTGGAGCAACGCCTTATTATGTATATGAAGAAAGTGGTACTTATATTGTTACATTATATGCAGTTAATGATTGTGGAACAGTTTCTATGATGGTTCCTATTGATATTAATATTATAACAGGGATATATTCCATAAAAGAAGAAGTTAATTTTACTTTAGGACCTAATCCAACAACAGATGTTGTTACTTTAGATATGAGTGCAGAAGAATTTTTCCAAGCAGGTATATTATTATATGATAATACTGGGAAAAGAATTTTAAATTATCTGACAGAAGATAATATTCATGTTTTAGATATGACAACATTACCTTCAGGAACATATATTCTTCAATTAGTTATAGAAGGGAAATCTTCTACAAGAAAAATTATTAAATATTAAGAATTAAAAAACGGAGGCAAAATATTTTGCCTCCGTTTTTTAATATATTTTAATATTGATTGATACTTGATTATAAAATCCATATACTTGTAATCTTATATTAAAAACTATTATTTTGTTTAATAAACTTGTTATCATACCTACGTATAATGAAAAAGAAAATATTTCTGATATAATTGATGCTGTTTGTCAATTACCTAAAAATTTTCATGTTCTTATCGTAGATGATGGTTCTCCTGATGGTACAGCAAATATTGTAAAAGAAAAACAAAAAAATCAATATACTGATTCCTTACATTTAATTGAACGTTCTGGAAAATTAGGTCTTGGGACAGCTTATATTACAGGTTTTAAATGGGCAATAGAAAATGGTTATGAATATATTTTTGAAATGGATGCCGATTTTTCTCATCCTCCTCAAAAGTTATTAGAATTATTAGCTGCTTGTGAAGGAAATGCAGATATGTCTGTAGGCTCTCGTTGGATTAAAGGAGGTGATGTAAAAAATTGGACAAAAGATAGAATTATTCTTTCAAGAGGAGCTTCTATATATGTGCAAATGATCACTTTTATGCCTGTAAAAGATCCTACAGCAGGATTCGTTTGTTATACTCGAAAAGTATTAGAAACATTAGATTTAGATAAAATTCGTTTTATTGGTTATGCTTTCCAAATTGAAATGAAATATGCTATTAGACGTTTAGGTTTTACAATTCAAGAAGTTCCCATTACTTTTATTGATAGAGAAAAAGGGGTTTCTAAAATGAGTATGAAAATTTTTAAAGAAGCTATTTTAGGAGTATTACAAATGAGGTGGTGGTCTTTTTTTAATTCTTATCGAAAGAAAGAATAGTATTTTTAATTTCAGTAACAACAACAAAAGAAAATTGGTTAGATTTTTTATAAAATTATAAATGGAATATTTAGAATATTTTAAATTAGGGTTATATCATATTTTACATTTAAATGGATACGACCATATTCTTTTTATTGTTGTATTGTGTTCTATTTATACTATAAAAGATTGGAAAAAAATACTCATTTTAATCACTGCTTTTACCATAGGACATTGTACAACTTTAGTTTTATCGGCTACAGAATTGATATATATAGATAGAGCATTTTCTGAATTTTTAATTGTTCTTACTATTTTGTATACAGCCATTTGGAATTTATTTCATAAAGAAAAAAATGATCAATTTTTTAAATGGGATTATTTAATTGTATTATTTTTTGGACTCATTCATGGTTTAGGATTTTCTAATTTTTTTAAAATGTTATTTAGCACTTTAGATGAATTTATTCCTTCTTTATTAGCATTTAATATTGGCGTAGAAATAGGACAAATTGTAATTGTAGTGAGTTTTATGATAATTTATTTTTTACTCATTCGATTCACAGATTTACAATTAAAACATTGGACTAAAATTATTTCTGTTTTTGCAATAGGAGTATCTTTTTATTTAATGTATAATACTGATTTTATTCAAGATTATTTGAAATAAAAGATGGCGACATTTCAAGAATTACAAAGACGTGCAGACATTTTAAGAAATCATGCTTTTCGATTAGGCTTTGAAACGGTAGGTATAGCTAAGGCAGAACGTATGGATGAAGAAGCACAATTGTTAGAAAATTGGTTGAATAAAAATTACCATGGAGAAATGTCTTATATGGAAAATCATTTTGAAAAAAGAATTGATCCTACAAAATTAGTTCCTAATTCTAAATCCGTAATTACATTAACATATAATTATTTTACAGAAGAAAAACAAGTAGATTCTGATGCTCCAAAAATATCGAAATATGCTTATGGAAAAGATTATCATTTTGTAATTAAAAATAAATTAAAAGAATTATTACATATTTTAAATGAAGAAATAGGCGAAATTCATGGTCGTTGTTTTGTAGATTCTGCTCCTGTTTTAGAGAGAGATTGGGCAAAGCGAAGCGGAGTAGGTTGGATAGGAAAAAACACTTTATTAATTCATCCTAAAAAAGGGAGTTATTTTTTTTTAGCAGAATTAATTATTGATTTAGAATTATCAACAGATAATCCTATTAAAGATTATTGTGGTACATGTAGAAAATGTATTGATGCTTGTCCTACAAAAGCCATTTCTGAAGAAGGTTATTTTATGGATGGAAGTAAATGTATTTCTTATTTTACCATAGAATTAAAAAATAATTTACCCAATGAATATAAAAATAAATTAGATAATTGGATGTTTGGTTGTGATATTTGTCAAGAAGTTTGTCCTTGGAATAAATTTAGTAAAAAACATCAAGAACCTGAATTCGAACCTCATCCCGATTTATTAAAAATGACAAAAAAAGATTGGATAGAAATTACAGAAGATATATTTCAAAAAGTATTTCAAAAATCTGCGGTGAAAAGAACTAAGTTTAAAGGGCTAAAAAGAAATATTGATTTTTTATTTTCAGAATAATTTTTTTGTGATTTATTTTATTTCAATCCAATAATTTTGTTTTTCAACTCCATTTAAAATATGTTCTTTCCATAAAACACCTCCATTATTTATTATCGTTTTTGCAGAACCAATATTGTCTTTATCACAAGTAACTAATGCTTTTTGTATTCCTAATTTTTG
>JAHDII010000013.1:0-6549 GCA_020630895.1 Saprospiraceae bacterium | reverse complement strand
GTATTTAACCAATCCTGAAGCATTTCTTTATACTCTTTTTCCCAATTTATATTTGGTTCAATTAATTTCATGATTTTAAAATTACTTTTCTAAAAGTTAAAGAAATTCGTCTTTCTCGTTTATAAGTTTGTCCTAAAAAAGTATCGGATTTTCTAGGAGCAATTCCATGTTTCCAAAAATATCTACAATTATTTTTTATGACGACTAAACTTCGTGGCTCTAAGAAAACAGGGAGTTTATTTTTATTTTTTGAAAATTCTAAAATGGTAGAAGATAAAATCGAAAGAGAAACAATTGTATCTTCAAAACAAGGTTCGCAATCTATATGAGGAGCAATTCCTTGTCCTATTTCATAATTATTGATTAATAATTGATCGGGAGGGGTAGAAAATATTTTATCTTCTATTAATTTTTCAACTAAAAAATGACTCCATTGAGGAAGGTCATTGATTTTCATTGAATAGTCAATTGCTCTAGCACGATAATCATATTGAAAACCATAGTGCTGAGTCCATCTTTTAATATCTTTTTGCCAAGTTTCTTTTTCTATATGTTTGAATAAATATGTTTCTTCTTCTTGTGAAATATAATTAGAAGTATAAAAAAGACCTTCTACCTTTTTACAATTTTCTTGATTGGCAAATTCTATATTTTTTTCAAAAAAAGATAATTGTTCATCCATAAAAAAATGAACTAAAAAAACATTTTTTTAGTTCATTTTAAGCAAAAATATTTTTCCTCGATACAATTCAATTTATGTTGAAATACTTTTTTTCTTTTGAACTCCATCTACTATAATTTTTAAAGTATGCACAGCATGTTTTAAAGAATTACATTCATCTTTTACTAAAAAGAAATGACGTGTTGATTGTTTAAATCCTAAATGACGATCTCCCAAACTATTCACATAATCAATGAGTCGATTAAAATGTTCCGTTTCATAAAAAGAGGATTGAGGATTATTAATAAAATAACAACGTAATTTTTTTCCCTTCCAATTTAATCGTTCAAAGCCTAAAGCTTTACAATACCATCTCATCCTTAATGCTTCAAATAAATTATATACAGATGAAGGTACTTTTCCAAAACGATCTGCTAATTGTTGAATAAATTCTTCAATTTCTTTTTCTGTTTTTAATTTATCTAAAATATTATATAAATTTAATCTTTCTTGAATACTAGAAACATAATTATCAGGAATATGCATTTCTGCATCGGTTTCAATTATAACATCACGGACATATTCTTTTTCTCCACTTTCTTCATTTTTGAATATATCTTTAAATTCAGATTCTTTTAATTCTTGAATCGCTTCATCTAATATTTTTTGATACGTTTCAAAGCCAATATCTGCAATAAAACCCGATTGTTCTCCTCCTAATAAATTACCTGCTCCTCGAATATCTAAATCTTTCATAGCAATATCAAAACCAGAACCTAAATCAGAAAATTCTTCTAGAGTTTGTAATCTTTTTCTAGCATCTGAAGTTAAAACAGAAAGAGGAGGAGAAAATAAATAACAATATGCTTTTCGATTAGAACGCCCAACACGTCCACGCAATTGGTGCAAATCACTCATTCCAAACTGATGAGCATTATTAATAATAATTGTATTGGCATTAGCAATATCTAAACCCGTTTCAATAATATTAGTACACAATAAAACATCATATTTTCGATTGATAAAACCAACTAAAGTATCTTCTAATTTTTTAGGTTCCATTTGTCCATGAGCCATTGCAATATCAATATCAGGACACAATCGAGAAACCATTGCATAAATATCTGGCAATGATTTTACTCTATTATGAACAAAAAATACTTGTCCTCCTCGATAAATTTCATAATAAATAGATTCTTTAATAATCTCATCATTAAACATTCTAATTTCTGTATGAATGGGTTGACGATTAGGTGGTGCGGTTTTGATTAAAGATAAATCTCTTGCTGCCATTAAAGAAAACTGTAGGGTTCTTGGAATGGGTGTTGCCGTTAGAGTTAAAGTATCTACATTGACTTTTATATTTCTTAATTTTTCTTTTGCTGCTACACCAAATTTTTGTTCTTCATCAATAATTAATAATCCTAAATCTTTAAATCCTACTTGTTTATTTAATAATCCATGTGTACCGATAATTAAATCAATTTTTCCTTCTTTTAATTTTTCAAAAATTAATTTTTTTTCTTTTGTTGTTCTAAATCTATTGATATAATCTACCGTAGCACCAAAATCTTTTAATCGTTCATGAAATGTTTTATAATGTTGTAAAGCTAAAATAGTAGTAGGAACTAAAATAGCAACTTGTTTTCCATCTACAATAGCTTTAAAAGCAGCACGAACAGCAATTTCAGTTTTTCCAAAACCTACATCACCACAAATCAATCTATCCATTGGATAGTCTTTCATCATATCTGCTTTTACATCCTGAGTGGCTTTAAATTGATCTGGAGTGTCTTCATATAAAAAAGAAGCTTCTAATTCTGTTTGCATATATCCATCTTCTGGAAATGCATGACCTTTTGCTGCTTTTCTTTTAGCATATAATTTGATTAAATCAGCAGCAATATCTTTTATTTTTCGCTTGGTTTTTCTTTTTATTCTTTGCCAAGCATCTGAACCTAATTTATGTATAGCTGGTTTTTTAGCTCCTTCTTTAGAAATATATTTTGATATCTTATGCAATGAATGAATACTTACATAAAGCAAATCATTATTTTTATACACTAAGCGAACACATTCTTGGGTTTGTCCATTGACATTTAATTTTTCAAGACCTGAATATTTTCCTATTCCATGATCTATATGTGTCACATAATCTCCTGGTACTAATTCACGCAATAAACGTAAATTAATGGCTTTAGTTTTTGTAAATCCTTTTCGTAAATTATATCTATGGAAACGATTAAATATTTGATGATCGGTATATAAAGCAATATTCAAATCTTTATCGACAAACCCTTCATGTATGACATTAGTAATCGGATGAAATTTAACATCAGCTTCTAAATCTTCAAAAATATGGTAATAGCGTTCCGATTGTTTCGCATGAGGAACAAAAATAAAATTTTGATTTTTTTGTTTTTCACTTTCTCTTAAATCAGAAATTAATAATTGAAAATTTTTATTAAATGTTTTTTGAGGAGATGCATTATAATTTAAAATTAAATCAGGATTAAAATCTAATTCAATTCCTTTAAAAATAATAGAGTGATATTTTTCTAAATCTAATATAATTTCAGCAGGAGGAACAAAAGCTCTATCTTTTAATAATGCAGATCTATTTTCATCATCCTCTTCTACTTTTACTTGTTCTGCTAAACGAATAGCTTTATCCATACAATTTTGCAAAGCATCTAATAACATTTGTACATCTCTTACCCAAACAACGGCATTTTCAGGAAGAACTTTTAATAAAGATACTTTTTGAGAATTTTCAAAGCGAGTATTAATATTGGGAACAATATTCACCTCCTGAATATTCTTTTTAGATAATTGTGTACTAGGATCAAATAAGCGAATAGATTCCACTTCTTCATCAAATAAATCAATTCGATAAGGCCAATCATTTCCATAAGAAAAAATATCTATTATAGCTCCTCTAATAGAAAACTGTCCTGGTTCATAAACAAAATCTGTTCTTTCAAAACCATATTCAGTTAATATTTCTATTAAAAAAGTAACATCTAATTCTTCTCCTACTTTTATTGAAATTCTATTTTCATTTAATACTTCTGGAGCGACTACTTTTTCAAATAATGCTTCAGGATATGTTACTACAATTTCTCCTTTTCTATGTTGAGAAGTAATTTTATTAACGGTTTCTGTTCTTTGTAAAACATTGTTCGTTTCTAGGCGAGAAAAATCTTGAGGTCGTCTAAATGAATCTGGAAACCAATGAATCGTTTTTTGATCAAATAAAACTTGCAAATCTTCTTTAAAGTATCCTGCATCATCTTTATCTTTTCCTATAAAAATATGCATTCGTGGATCATTCAAATATGCACCTGCCAAAATAAATGAAGGCAAAGAACCCACGGTTCCAACAGGTTGCACCCGTACAGGTATTTCATGAGAAAGTATGGAAATAAGTTCTTGTGTATTTTTACTATCCCTATATAAATCTAATAACTTTCTTAGGTTTTCTTGCATCATTTTACAAAGGTAAGGAAGTATTGAATGAATAAAAAATGATCATTATTTGACAAAAATATAGTTAATCATATTTTTTCAAAAAAAAATATTTAATTTGAAAATCTATTAGATGTTATTCAATTCAAAAAACAAATTGTTATGAAATCATTTATTCCTTTCTTATTTTTTATCTTTTCTATTTCTTTTTTATCTGCTCAAGAATTTGCTCCTGTTGGTGCAACATGGACTTATAAACTTTTTTGGATACAGGGTACAAATTTTCCTACATTAACCTCTAGCAAAGACACCATTGTCAATAATAAAGTCTGTAAATTTTTAGAAGGATACTTAAGTTGCACTTATATAACTCCTATTGTTTATGAAGAAAACGGTCAAGTTTTTTATTATGATGAAATAGGAGACGATTTTTTTTTATTGTATGATTTTAATTTGAATGCAGGAGAATCGTGGACAATTCATGTACCCAATTCTTGGTTAGGACTTGATTCTATTGTTTATATTGTAGATTCTGTAGGTACTTTTACTTATAATGGAAATATATTAAAAACACAATATGTACACCCTTTAGAAAACTATGGTGTTAGTTTTAGTGGAGGATCAGATATTATTTATGAAAATATTGGTTCAGGTAATAATTTTTTTCTTCAAAGCCATGTCTGTGATCCTGTAACGGGTCCTTTAAGATGTTATGATGATGAAAATGTAGGACTCATAAAATTTGTACCAGAAGATACGCCTTGTAATTCTTTTGGTTCTAGTGTAGAGAATAAAATCAATTCAAAAGAAATCAATATTTATCCCAATCCATTTAATGATTATATTTTTATTGATACTGAATTATCTGTTCAAAAAATAAAAATATTCAATGCTCAAGGAGTTTTAATTCAAGAAGAAAATAATTTTAATTGGAATCAAAAAATAGAATTAAAAAATAAACATTTAGTTCAAGGATTATATTTTGTAGAAATTATTTTAGAGGATGATTCTAAAGTTATTCAAAAATTGATGAAGTATTAATTCTCATACAACGGAACTATTTTTTTTATAAAAATGTATTAGCAATGAATCAATAATTATTCATTGCTAATATTTTTTAAAGTGTAATTTATTTCCTACATATCAACTTTCTAGAATATCCTAATCTAATTAGGATGGTTTATTTATTTTTACACTTTAAAAAATTAAAAAATGAGTTGGTCAAAAAAATATGGGCGAACTTACCATTATCCTTTTTCTCCTGGTACAACTAATGATGATCGTATTAATTTTGATTGGTGGGAACACATTTCAAAAATGGAAACGATTATTCATACTGAAAAATTAGATGGAGAAAATACTTGCTTAAATCAATATGGTGTTTTTGCTCGTTCACATGCTGCTCCTACAATTCACCCTTGGGCAAATTATTTAAAAGAACGTTGGTCGTGGATGAAAAACGATTTAGGAGATTTAGAAATATTTGGTGAAAATTTATATGCAATTCATTCTATCGAATATATCGAATTAGAAGAACATTTTTTTGTTTTTGCTATTCGATATAAAGATGTATGGTTAAGTTGGGAAGAAGTAGAATTTTTTGCTGCTTGTTTTGATTTACCAACGGTTCCTGTAGTTATGGAAGAAGAACCTATTGAAGAAAATGATTTTAAAAATAATGTTTTATCTTTAATTGCGGAGCCTAGTATTTTTAATTCTATAGAATATTCAACAAATGAATCTTGTACAATGGAAGGGATTGTTTCTAGAAATATCAATGAATTTTCTGTTGACGATTTTCAAGAAAATGTTTTTAAATATGTTAGAGAAAATCATGTTTCTACAGATGAACATTGGACGAAGAATTGGAAACGAACAAAATTAATTTGGGAAAGACAGTAGCAGTTATCAGTGAACAATTTAACAATTTAGCAATTTAGCAATTCAAAAAAATGTGGGCAATAACAAAAAATAGGACTTGGGAATATTTAAAAGAAAAATTTGATTGGATACGAGATATGGAAGATGTACCACAAGATCCTATTTTTCATGCAGAAGGAAATGTAGCAATACATACTCAAATGGTAATTGAAGAATTATTTAATTTATCTGAATTTCAAGAATTAGATGAACAAGAAAAAGAAATTTTATTTGCTGCCGCTCTTTTACATGATGTAGAAAAAAGAAGCACTACAGAAATAAATGAACAAGGACAAATTCGTTCCCCTCGTCATGCAAAAAAAGGAGAATTTACATCAAGAAATATTTTATATAAAAGTATTCAAACGCCATTTTTAATTCGAGAAACAATTTGTAAATTGGTTAGATATCATGGTTTACCTATTTGGATTTTTCAGAAAAAAGATCCATTAAAAGAATTAATTAAATGTAGTTATGAAGTTAATACTTTTTTATTATTT
>JAHDII010000012.1 GCA_020630895.1 Saprospiraceae bacterium | reverse complement strand
AAAATTTTTAAATCAGACCAAGGACATTTTTTTAAAAATTCATGATGTTTTTTTTCTACTTCTTTTTTTCTTTTTTTCCATAATTCTAAATAAGGAATATGAAAAGAAGAATCACTTAAATTATTCTGAATTAAAAAATCAAAAAAAAGATGAGGGGGTATTTGTATATGTTGGGTTAATGCTTGAAAAACATCTTGTGCATTTTCATCTTCAGAAATGTACCAATGATTTTTAGGTTTATTTTTTCTTAAAAATAATTTTATTCTTTTAGAAATAAAAGAATGACCTATAGTAATTAATAAATCAGGAGCATATTTTTCTATATTAATATTAGAAATTAAAGGATCTATATTATAATAAAAATATGGACTAACTACATTAGACGTTGATTCAGTAAGTACAACAACTCTTTCTGATAATTTTTCTAAATATTCTTGTAATACAATATTCTTTGTAGGAATTAATCCACAAAGAATTATTATTTTTTTAGATTGACGAAATAATTCTATTTCATTTTTAAAATGATAAATGGAAATATTAAAATTTGTTTTTTGAATGTGATGAATTTTAGGAAGAGGTGTATTGGAATAATCTTTCATTTCATATAATGGTTCTCTAAAAGGAACATTTATATGAACAGGTCCTTTTTTTATGATAGAAAGATCAATAGCTTCACAAATCATTCTGTTATTAGACCATAAATCATCATTATCATTTCTATCTAAATGAAGATGATAACTTTTTTGAATATAATTATGATACACATCTTGTTGTTGGATAGATTGTCCTTCTCCTTGATGTATCCATTCTTCTGGACGATCTGCTGTAATAATAAGTAAAGGAATTTTTTGATAAAAAGCTTCACTTATTGCAGGGGCAAAATTAAGTGCAGCACTTCCAGAAGTACAAGTAATAATCACTGGTTTTTGGCTTTGTTGTGCGATTCCTAAAGCAATAAAAGCAGCACTTCTTTCATCAGGAATACTTAAACAATTAAAAGAGCCATGTTCATTGAATGAAATATTTAGAGGAGCATTTCTAGATCCTGGACAAATAATAACATATTCGATGCCTTTAGCCGCACAAATTTCTACGAGGTTTCTTACCCCTTGTTTATCTGATAAGTTCTTCTTCACAATATACTTCTTCTATAATATCAGACAAAGTACGGGATTTCCAATGAGTTTCTTCTAATTCTTTTTGAGGTTTTGAATCTGTTGTAATTCCTCCACCAACATAAAGCGTGAATTTATCTTTAAAAACCTGCATACATCTCAAATTTACAAAAAGAGAAGTTTGATTATGAATGTTAACAGGACCTAAAAAACCACAATAATATGCTCTTTGGTGGGGCTCTGTTTTCAGTATAAAATTTTGAGCCTCTTGTTGAGGTAAGCCACAAACGGCTGGTGTTGGGTGAATGTCTAAAGCAACATCTAACCAATTGCTTTCTAAAGGAAATTGAAATCGTGTTTTTAAATGCATTACTCGTCCTGCATTTACTGTAAAAGGACCTACTTTATTAAAATTCTTTTTTCTACTAATCAATATATTGGCAATATATCTTTCTACCATTTGTTGTTCTATGATCTCCTTTTTTGTCCAATCTTCTGTGCTACTAAGAGGGCGAGTTCCTGCAAGAGCTACCGTTTCTCCAATACCTCCTCTATCTGTTAATAAAACTTCGGGTGTTGCTCCCATCCAGCAACCAATACCTGGAAAATTAACAAGATATACAAAGGCAAAAGGATATTGTTTTTTAAGTTTTATAAATAGAGGAAATAAATTTTCAGTAGGCATTTCCTTAGAAATGATTCTTGAACAAATGGCCTTGTGTAATTTTCCCTTATGAATTTCATTAATATATTCCTCTACTAAAAGCGGATATTGGCTCGAAGGTATCGTAATAGGATTTCCTCTTTGTTCACTTTCAAAATGAAATTTTGGATTGATCAATATCTCTTCTGGAATAAAGGCTAATGCTGGTGATTCTACATTTTCTTTAAAAGGATGAAATACAAAAGCAGCTTCATTCCCTTTAAGATTTCCAAAGGGAATAGGTCTATTTTCTGACGAATGAAGCAGATAATGATTATCTTCATTCGGTAACCTATAGACGGCAAAAATATCTTTTGTATTCAGTTTCTTTATCATATCAGGTTAGTTAACCTTTACTGTTTTGTACAAATATACAGAGGAAAAACTAAACTTTCAATAATTATTGAAAATATTGTAAAAAAAATATTTTGGAGGTTTTTAAATTTTAAAGAGAAAGCAGTAAAAGACTTATTCTTTTTTTCCTTCACAGTTTTCGTCTTTGCAATGGCCATAAAAATTTAAGGAATGGCTATGAATTTCAAGCCCATAATGTTCTGCTACAACATCACGAATAGATTGAATTCTAGGATCGCAAAATTCCATAATTTTATTACATTCGGTACAAATGAGATGATCGTGCTGACGATAGCTATATGACTTTTCATAAAAAGACAAATTTTGTCCGAAATGATGTTTTCGTATTAAATTACATTCAGCTAGAAGTTCTAATGTATTATAGACTGTTGCACGACTTACTTTGAAATTTTTAGTTTTCATATCGATGTATAATTGTTCTGCATCGAAATGATCATTTCTAGTATAAATTTCTTCTAATAGAGCAAAACGTTCAGGAGTTTTACGCAATTTTTTTTCTTCTAAATATTTAGAAAAAAGTTCTATAACTTCTAAAACTTGGCTTTCTTGCATCTCATTCATAATTAATCGATACTATAAAGATAATAACATTTTAATTATGTCTTTAGTTTAATTAAATATTATCGTAAATTCACTTCATTATACGATTTAGAATTGAAGTACAGATTTATTTTTTAATGATCCAATTTTCGGGATTTAATCGTGTTTGGGAATGCCAAACCTCAAAATGAAGTTCTGTTTTTCCTGTTTGACTATCTGTTCGTACCGTACCTATATTATCTTGAGGTGTAACTTTATCTCCTTTTTGAATAAAATGTTCTTCGAGTTGAGAATATAAGGTGAAATAATTTCCATGCTGTACAATAACTAAGTAATCATTACCTACAACATATCTAACCGCAACAACTGTCCCACTCATTATGGGATTTACTTTTGCTCCTTTACGAGTTAAAATATCAATACCACTATTATTAATAATAATATCATTTAATGTAGGGTGGGATTGTTTTCCAAACTTGCTAGAGATAACACCATGATATACAGGCCAAGGCAAACGTCCTTTTTGTTTTAAAAATAGTTGAGTTTGTTCTGTTTTACTTTTTTTATTGGCATCCTTTTGATGAGGTAAAGTAGATAATTGAGGAGCTTTAGGAATTCTATTATTTTTTCTATTTCCTACGAAATCGCCATCTATAATATTTTCGATGGCAACGTTGAGCGTTTCATGTTTGCTTTTATTATTAGAAATTGTTGTTCTTAATTTTTGCTCATTTTTTTTCAATTCCTTTAATAATTCATTTTTAGTTTCTAACTCATGTTCTAAAGAAATTAAATGATTTTTTTCACTTTCTAATAGTCGTTCTTTTTCTTTTTTTCTCTTTTTTTGAAGTTCTATTTTTTGACTTAAAGATTCTTGAGTTGCTAAAATTCGTTGAGCTTGTTTTTTTCTATATTTATCATATTGTTTGATATATTGCCAACGCAGGATTCCTTCATTAAAACTTTGAGCAGAAAAAATAAAAAGTAAATCACTCTTCATGATTTTTCTTTTATAAGCTAATCGTAATAATTTGTTATAATCTTTTTTTAAGTGTTCAATATCATTGGTAAGAGATTCTATAACATCAGATGTTCTAGCAAAAGAATGATCATAAAATTCAATTTCATGATGTATCACATCAATTAATTCTTTTCTTTGTTCTATTTGCTCTTTTAGGGTAATATATTTTTCGTAAACTAAATTTTTATTTTTAGAAGTTTCCTTCAATAATTGGTTAGTTTTTTTAATTCCCTGAATTAATCCCTTCCTTTTTTTTTCTAATTCTTTTCTAGTTTGCCCCAATAATAAAGCAGGTAATAATAGAAATAAAAAAAGAATATTAATCGATTTTTTCATACGAACTTGGAATATCAAACTTAAATTGAGTTGGTTGATTTAGAACAACTTTAGAAAAATTTAATTCTGCTTCTAAGTGTCCTGTTTCTCTTGAAAATAGTTTTAATTTACGAATATAAGAAAATAAATAATGATTTTCTAATTCTTTGTATCCTTCATAAGAACAAGATGCTTCTCTTGCTGAAATTAAATCCAAAAAGATCATTTTATTGAGTTGGAATTTTTTTCCTGTAACGGTATAATTGGCTTGTAAATTATTGTCTTTTTGTTCTAAAATATAATTCGTTTTTTTTATAGATACATCCATTTTTTTATCAGATAAAAAAATAGGATTTCCCAATAATATATTATAAATATTTCTAAAGTCTTGAATTTTATCACCTGAACTTGTAAGTCCTACTATTTTTTGAAGATGTTCAAAAGAACGTGCTTCGTAAGTTTTATTTAATTTATTGAGTAAAAAAACGGAATCTGTAGTTACTAATAACCGACCAACTTCAATGCCTAATTTGCGAACACTTGCCCAAATTACACTATCTTTTCTCATTCGTAAATAAACAGACGCTTTAAGAGTACTATTGGCTTGTATTAATTTTATAGATGCTTTGCTATTCACCCATTCTGCATCAATAAAATGTTTATCCATTTTGTCTAAAATATAAGTGGCTGAACGCTTACGCAATTTACCTCCATCTTGCAAATCTTTTTTCGATTTACAACTTCCTAATCCAAGGAATAGCACTGCAAAAATGATGATGATTCGATACATTCAAATTTATTTTAATCTTTAAATATCAACTTTAATAATATTCTTACGTTAGTTTGCTCTCATTTATTGGATGATAAGCTATATTTTGATACTTTTGTAAAGAGTATTTTCTTTTTAGAAGCATCAAGTAAATCAAACACAAATTTAATCTTTTCATTAATATTGTGTATTTTTACAACATCCTAAACAATTCATAATAAAATCTAATTTTTGAATCATCTAATCTTTTATTGCTGAAATAAAAATTATGAACCAGTTACCAAAGAGATATATATTTGTTGATTATAACAGTTTGAAGAGAGTTAAATTTTCTAAGTTAGAGAAGGTCTGTAATAAAGTATTTATTTTAATACATCATTCTGAAGAAAATATTCCTTTCGATTTGGTATTACAAGCTCAACGATTAGGAAAGCGAGTAAAATGGATATCAACAGAAGCGGATGATATTAATGGTTTCAATTTTCATATTTCCTTTTTAATGGGAGCCATTCACCAAAAAGTAGATGATTCTATAGAATTTGCTATTTTGTCAGATGATAAATCTTTTGATATTTTAGTGGATTTTATAAATGATTCTGGAAGAAATTGTCTTAGAATTAAAACAAAGAAAAAGAAACAAAAATTAGAAGAAGAAAATAGTAATATCCTTGAAGAAGAAATTTTAGAGGATACTTTTTTAGAAGATGAAAATAACGATGATGACGATGATTCTTTGCCAGAACCCATTCGAAATTTTAAAACTTCAGGTTAATTAATTCGAATCATTTGCAATTCTTTTTCTAAGAATTGTCTAAATTTTCTTTTTGATATTGTATAGGTTAAATTGGGCAAAAATTGAAAGAAACCAATAATACATAAACCTAAAATAGCAAAACCTATTTTTTGATAAAGGGAAGAAAATTCTTGAAAAAATAATAACCAAACAATTACACTAATAACTACAAAAAAAGAAAGAAACACAAAAAATAAACTTCCCAAAGCATTAGGTTTAGAATTCATTTGAATTTTTAATTCTTTTGTTGAATCTAATATAGCACCATAAAAAATAGGATAAAAAATACCTCCTGAAAAAAAACCTTGTTTCCAAATCCAAAATTTATCTCTTTCTAATTTCCCAAATATTTTTTCTTTTCTATGATAATTAAATTGTTTAACATGTCCTTTAATTTCGACAGAGGAATGTTCTTGAATTAAGAAAGTAATTCTTTCTCGAAATTCTATTTCTGATAAATTGCTTTTATATAATTTAGCTCTTTCTGCCATTTAATTATCCATATAATTCAAAACGAATTTGATTTTCTTGATATCCTATATTTTTTAACCGTTCTATTCCTTCATCTACCATCATACTCCAACCACAAAGATAAAATCTTTTTTCATCTGAAATATCTTTATATTCTTTTTCATATACTTGATGAACATATCCTTTATATCCTTCCCAATGTTCTTCTCTAGATAAAACAATTGTATATTTAAAATTAGGATGTTCTTTTTCTAAATTTTCAAATTCTTTTTGATATAAAATATTTTCTTTTTTTCGAGTACCAAAAATTAAATGTATTTTTTTGTGAGAAATATTATTATTATAAATAAAATGGATCATACTTCTAAAAGGAGCTACACCTGTTCCTGTACAAATAAAAATTAAATCGTGTTCAATTTTTTGAGGTAAAATAAAAACACCTGCTGGATATTTAAATTTTAATTCCGTTCCTATTGTTGCTACATTAAATAAATAAGATGTTGCTAAACCATTTTCTAAATATACAATACAAAATTCTAAAATATTATTTTTATCTGGGGCATTTGCAATAGAATAACTTCTCATCCTTTTTAATCTTTTTTCATGAATAGGAAGTTCCATTGTAACAAATTGTCCTGCTTGAAAATTAATAATTTCTTCGCTATTAATTTTTACCCAAAATCTTTTTGTTGTTGGAGTTTCATTTTTTATTTTAATAATATTTCCCGTTAAAAATTTAGGCATAAAAATTATAATATTATTTCAGAATAATTAAAAAATATAGGATAACCTTTTTCTAAAAAATTTTGTTTCTTCATAAGATTTTTTACTCGTAGCTAAAATAAAATCTCCTCCCCAAGCACCTAAAGATTTTATTTCTCCCCAATAATCAGAAAAAAGATTCTCTTTTATTTTAGGTAATTGTAATGACGACGAAATTAAATTTTCATGATGCTGAATTAAATGGTTAAATTCACTAATGGTTGTAGCATTCATAAACCGTTGTGTAATAATAGAAATTCGATTTATTATTGATTCTTTTTCAATAACATTATTTTTATAATATTGAATTCCTGTTCTGCTATTTTGTTTTTTTTCTAAAAAAATAAAAAATAAATGTTCTTTAAATGTAGGATTAAAAGTTGCCTTTTTAGAAAAAGGAATTCCATTTTGCTTTTGATAAATAATGGGATGAGTTGCACTAGCACAAGCAATATCATATCCTGAACCACCCATTGTATTTTCTAATAATTGATAAGGATTAATATTTGCCCATTGAGCTAAATTATAAATTAAAGTAGAACTACTTCCTAAGCCCCAATTTCTAGGAAAATCTAATTCTGTTTTAAATAAAAAATTATTTTTATTTAAATTTTTATTTTTAGAAAAAATATGAAGAAACATTTTTTCTAATGTTCTTCCAACAGAAGTATCAGAACCTTTTTGATAAATTCCATCAATAAATTCTCCTTGGAACCAAGTATTTTTTTTCTGGTCTAAACTTTTCCAAATTATTTTTTTTTCTTCAATTTTTTGAACGGATAAACTTTGTCCAAAACGTGTAGGTAAAGCTAAAGCCATTGCTCCATCTAAAACAAAATATTCTCCTGATAATAATAATTTACCATTCGCTTTATATGTTTTTATTATATGGTTTTTATTAAGATCCAAAATTAAAAATGAATTTCACTTAAATTAATTTGATGCGTTGTTGTTGGAATGCCATTTTTATTTCTAATACTTAAAGAAATTATAGGATCAGAAATATTCCAATCTATTTCTATCAGTCCAAAATTAATATCTCTTTCAGGATTTCCTACTCTATTTGAATTAGGTTCTATAGAACTCCATGTTTCTGTAATACCACTTGAGGTAACATCATAAATTGGATATTGTCCTTCTTTTTCTAATTTAGAAATTTCTCCCCAATGTACATCGCCACTAATAAAAATAACTCCATTTGCTTGAGTATTTTTAATTAAATCTAACATTTTTTCTTGTTCTTTAGGAACATTTGTCCATGATTCCCAGCCATTATATTCATGACTAAATTGATTGCTTGAAGCAATAATTCTTATATCAGCAGTTTGCGAAAATTGTTGTTCTAGCCAAAGCCATTGTGCTTCTCCTAAAAAAGTAGAATCTGCATTTGGATTAGGACGATAATCATTTTTATGCCCATTTTGATTATCATTTTTTAATAAATCAGAACGAAAAGTTCTTGTATCGAGCATAATGATTTGGATTTTATATCCATTGTCTCCATCATATATTTTTGAATGATAAATTCCTTCATGATTTCTTCTTGAAGAATTTTCTGGTTCATCAAAAAATTCTAAAAATATTTCTTTAGACATTTCTTTTTTAGGATAATATTTTCCTGCATCATTTTCTCCATAATCATGATCATCCCAAACAGCTAATGTTTTTGTACTTTTTACTAATTCTTTAAATTCTTCTTTTTCAGCTAGTGTTTCATATTTTTCAGCTAGCTTTTTCATATTTTCAGTATCTCCATAAATATTATCTCCCAAATAAATAAATAGATCTGATTCAGTATCTATAACTTGATACAAAATAGGTTGATCTTCGTTTTGATTGGCACAAGAACCAAATGCAATTTTTGAAACATGAGTAGGTTCTACTGCTCGTTCTAAATCAATATTAAACTGATTGAGATTAAATTTACAAGCAGATAAAAAAATAATAGAGATGAATAATAAATATTTCATATTTTAAAACTTTCTACTAAATCTCAAATTAAACGTTAACGGAGGACTCATTTTTAATGGACGAATAGCATATTCTCTATTGAATGCATTATTGACCATTATATCAATTTTATTTTTGTCTTTAAAAGAATAAGAGGCCCTTAAATCAACAATCCAATCTCCATTAATATGATCATTTCTAAAGGCAGCAAGACTTTCTACAATACCTCCAATTAATTCATTAGCTAAAGCAAGAGCTCCAGCTATTTCTCCTTCTCCTTTAAAGAGGTCGTCCACATCATACATAAAACCATGATAATTAATAGCAGCACCAAAAGTAAATTGATTGACATCAATTTCAGCATCAAATCGTCCAATATGCAAGGATCTAAAATTTAAAATATTATTAGGTACAAAAGGATCAGTAGGAGATATGGCAAATGCTTTAAATAAATTTTTGATATAAACGCCTACATTTTTTTGATCAGGGTTTTGTGTTAAATCTCCAGGATAAGAATAAGTATATCCTGCCCAAAAACGAAGAGGGTATTTTCCTAAATTTCCTTCACCAAAAGCAGAAAGTTCGAACCCTGCAATTCTAGCTCTACTTACATTCGTTGCTTTAAAACCTAAATAATTCAAATAATCATTAAATGTTGTATCTCCTGTAATAGAATCAGGTCTGTGAATTCCAAATTGAAACTCTGTCATGTCTTGATAATCCATCCAATATAAAGCTACATCAAAAAAGCCCTTGAATTTATCTTTTTTACCAAAAGCACGTTTATATCCAATTTCACTACTCGAACCAATTTCAATTTTTAAATCAGGATTAGGAAAAGCTCCTAAGCCACTCGTGATATCTTCATCAATATATCGTTCAGCTAAACTTGGAATTCTATAACCTTGCCCATAAGATGCTCGAAGAAAATCTCTTTCCCCTACAGCATAATTAACTCCTCCTCTAAATACAGGTAATACTTTAGGACTATCATCAGCAATTTTGTAGCTTTCTGCTCTTGTACCAAAAGTTAAATTCAATTTTTCATCTAAAAATGATTTATCTAATTGTAAATAAAAAGCATTAATGTTTGCTCTTTGAGTAGAATATTGTGTAAAAGTATCTGTTTCTGTTTGAACCAATTCTCTTGTAAAAAGATTACTTTTTGCTTTAAGATATTGTGATGAAACTCCTGTCGTCATCACCATATTTATATTTTTAAAATTCTTTTGAAATTGGTATTCTCCAGAATAAACTCCTGTAGGAGAATCGTCTCCTCCTAATATCTTTTTAATGGTAAAATATCTCAATTTTACACTATGCTTATTTTCTTTTTTATCATAAGCTGTTAGATATGGATCTAAAGTAATGGTATAATATCTAAAACCATTTATAGGATCATCTACATGATGATAAGCCTGTTCAAAACCATCTGCCCACAAGAAAAAATCTGCTTTATTATGAATCATAATATTTCCATTTAGACCAATAGAAATTTTATCATTCTTAGGAAGCATATAGCGAGTATTAAAATTAAAACGGTATCGTTGTTCATCTGCTGTTTTTAAAAAACTTCTATCATAATGAATATTAGAACCCAAAACAAGTTCAAAATTATCTTTTATTTTTTGACGATGAGCCAAATATAAACCTGTAAAAAAAGGACGTATTCCTACACTATCTCTTCCAGCATTATACCATTGGCGTCCATTTTTGTTAGGAATAAAATAAGCCCCTGTATAATAAGTCAGTTTTGTATAAGGCTCAGCTGTAGGATAAGCCGTTCTTACATTAATAACCCCATTAAGTCCTCCAGAACCATATAAAACAGAAGAAGCTCCTTTAATAATTTCAATTTGAGAAGCATTTTCAATAGGAATAAAATTCCATTTTACATCACTTAATTCAGCAGATAAAAGAGGTTGTTCATCTACAACAACAGCAACTCTACTACCCGCACCATAAGCAAATCCACTACCACTTCTAATATTAGCTTGTCCATCTACTACCTGAACACCAGGAACTCTTTCAATGACTTGAGCCAAATCTGTATTGGCATTTCGTTCTATAAATTCAGGACGAATAACTTCCATTGAAACGGTTTCTTTGGTAATATTCTTTTCATATCTACTTCCTGTAACTGTTGTGATAATCAACATTTCAGATTCTTCTTCTAAAATAATATCTATCACTAAAATCTCTTCTCCATTAATAACAATTTCTTTTGTTTGCTCTGCATAGCCCATAGAAGAAAAAGTTAGGGTATAAGTGCCATTATTCAATTCAAGAGAATAGTTACCATTTAAATCGGTTGTTGTTCCTTGATCATTTTGAGTACTTATAGTAGCACCAACAATAGTTTCTTCTGTTTTTTTATCTGTAATAACTCCCTTTACAATAGTTTGGGCATTTATAATAAAAGGAATAATTAATAATAAAGTCGTAATGATTTTTTTCATTTTTTCTTATTTATTTGAAATCAAAAGGATTTTATAATATGGTTTGATCTATAAAATCTAATTGATTAGGATAATCTGTGGTATAATGTAGTCCTCGACTTTCACGTCTCATTGCGGCAGAACGAGTCACTAAATAGCTAATAGTGATTAAATTTCTTAATTCACATAATTGAGGAGAAATCGGAGAAGAACGATATAATCGTTCTGTTTCTTCATATAAAAGTCCTAATCTATCAAATGCTCTTTTCAAACGAACATTAGAACGAACAATACCTACATAAAAACTCATAATTTCTTTAACTTCTTTTAAACTTTGGGTAATGAGTACCATTTCTTTAGGTTCATTTGTTCCCATTTTATTCCAATCAGGTAAATCTTTAGTAATTTGAATATGATCAATATTTTGAATGATATCTAAATGAATTCTATGAGCAAAAACCATGGCTTCTAATAAAGAATTAGAAGCTAAACGATTCGCTCCATGTAATCCTGTATAAGTACATTCTCCACAAGCATATAAATATTGTATAGATGTTTTTCCTTGTTCATCCGTTTTAATTCCTCCACAAGAATAATGACAGGCAGGAACTACAGGAATATAATCTTTCATGGGATCTATTCCTAAACTCATACATTTATCATATATTGTAGGAAAATGATCATAAAATCCTTTTTTATCTAAATGGGTACAATCTAAATAAAGATGTTCTGCACCACTTTTTTTCATTTCATTATCAATAGCTCTTGCTACAATATCACGAGGGGCTAAAGATTTCCGATCATCATAATGATGCATAAATTCATTGCCATTAAAATCTCTTAAAATAGCTCCATAACCTCTTACAGCTTCAGAAACTAAAAACACAGGATTTTCCCCTGCTGGATTATATAATGCAGTAGGATGAAATTGTACAAATTCCATTGATTCTATACGAGCATTAGCTCTATATGCCATAGCTACACCATCTCCAGTTGCAATAATAGGATTTGTTGTATTTCTATAAATTTGTCCTGCACCACCAGAAGCAACAATGGTTACTTTAGCTAAAAAAGTAATAATGTCTCCATTTTCTTTATTTAAAGCATAAGCTCCATAACATTCTATATTGGGAGTTACTCTAGTAATATTATAGCCTCTATGATGTTGTGTTAATAAATCTAAAGCATGAAAATGTTCTAAAACAGTAATATTTTTAGAATTTTTAGCTTTTTCCATTAACGCACGTTGAATTTCAAATCCAGTGAGATCTTTATAATGAAGAATTCTATATTCAGAATGTCCTCCTTCCATTCCTAAATTATAATCATGTTCATCTTTATCAAAACGAGTACCCCAGTCAATAATTTCCTGTACTCTTGTAGGTCCTTCTTCAACAACAATTCTAACAATTTCTTCATCACATAATCCATCTCCAGCATCTAAAGTATCTTCAATATGTTTTTGATAAGAATCTTTTTCATGATTCCATACAGCCGCAACTCCTCCTTGTGCATATCGAGTATTGCTTTCACCTTGATTTACTTTAGTAATTAAAATAATATTGAGTTCTGGTCTAGCATGAGCCGTTTTTATAGCTAGTGTAAGTCCAGCAATTCCAGAACCAATAATTAAAACATCTGTAGTTTTTTTCACTGTATTTTTCTTTTTATTCCTCAAAATTAAAATATAAGTTTTGACTTATATACTATTTTAGATTTTTCCTAATAAATTCAATGTTTCTTTTCTTTGAATTTTTCCTGTTTTTGTTTTAATAAATGGTGTGATACATTTTATTTTTTTAGGAACTTCATATTTATCTAAAACTTCTTGCATTTGAGCCAAAAGGACTATTTGCTTGTTTTTAGAAATATGATCTTTTTCAATAATAAGAATAATTTGTTCTCCTAACGTTTTATGAGGGGCAGATGCTACAAAAAAAGGAATTTTAATTATAGAATTTAATTGTTTTTCTATTTCTTCAGGATGTAATTTAATTCCTCCTGAATTGATAACATTATCATACCGTCCAATCCATCTAAATTGGTTGTCAGAAAATAATTGAACAATATCATTGGTAATAATAACATCATCAAGAACATGAGGTGCATTAATGATTAAACAATTTCTATCATCTTGGGAAAAAGTAACATTAGGTAAAGCTTGAAAAAAAGAATCTTTTGCCATTCCATTTAATAACTTTACAGCAACATGGGTAATCGTCTCAGTCATCCCATAAGTAGCATAAAATTTTATAGAAATATATTGTAATTTTAGATATAAATTAGGATGAATGGGAGCTCCACCAATAATTAATTGATGAATATTTTTGATTTCATTAGGAGTGTGTGTAATACTTTCCTCTACTTGAAAAGGAACCATAGCTGCAAATTCAATATTTGTATGGTTTATATTTTTTAAAGGACAGCTAGAAGGTTCTACAAGAATCAAATTAAGTTGTAAAACAAAAGCACGAACAATCATCATTTTACCTGCGATATAATGAGAAGGTAAACACAATAATGCTTTTTGATTGGTTTGAAGTTTAAAATATTTTCCTGTTGCTAAAGCAGAATGAACCATTTTTTGTTTTTCTAATAAAATGGTCTTAGGTTTTCCTGTAGAGCCTGATGTTTCGACGCTAATAATAGATGAATCGTTGAGCCATTCTTGAATAAAACTCCAGAATTCTTTTAACCATGGTTCTATTTTAGGATCAATAATATTTTTTTGTGTTAAGATTAATAATTGTTCTTTATCATAAGGAATATCATTAATTATTAAAGAATCATATTTTTTATATGACATTGAATGAGAATATTTTATTACACAATTTTTCTATAAATATTTCCAGATTCAATAGCTTCTTGAACAGCAACAGGAACTAAATATCGAATAGATTTTTTTTCTTTGATTTGTTGGCGAATATAACTCGCAGAAATATTTAATAAAGGAGCTTCAAATAAATGGACTTTAGAGTGAGTTTGTAAATTTCCTAAATCATATTGAGGTCGTTTATATACTAAAATATCAAATTGGTTTATGATTTGTTCATAATTTTTCCATTTATGTAATGTTCCTAAATTATCTCCTCCCATAATTAAAGAAAATTGATAATCGGGATATTTTTCTTTTAGATAAGTAAGTGTATCTATTGTATAGGAAGGCTGAGGTAAATTAAATTCAATATTAGAAGCTTGTATTTTGGGATTTTCTCCTATAGCCAATTCAACAAGATGTAATCTATCATAATCGTTAGCCAAGCTATTTTTTTTCTTATGAGGATTTTGAGGACTTACAACCATCCAAACTTTATCTATATCTGCATTTTCAGCCATAAATTCTGCAATAATCATATGTCCAACATGAACAGGGTTAAAAGAACCAAAAAACAATCCTATCTTTTTCACAATTTTACCCATCATTATTTATTTATAAATAGAGTTTCTAATGCTAGAAAATATTAATTTCGTTGCTAAAGTAACAATTCTTTACTTTCGTTGTTCTTTAAATTTGAATTTATGATAGCACATATTTTGAATTATGACAAAAAGTACAAAATTGATTTATCTCAACCATTAGATATTTCTATACCTTTAGAAGAAGGACTCAGTACTGTAAATTGTTTTTTTGCTCCTCCAATGACGACAAACCCTGTTATTGCTGGAGATTTTATTGGTTCTACTCAAAAAGGAGGACCTCTTAATTTTTTAAATGTTCATTTCAATCCTCATGGAAATGGGACACATACAGAATGTGTAGGACATATATCTAAAGAAAAATTTACCATTAATCAATGTCTTCAACAATTTTGGTTTATGGCAGAATTGATTAGCGTATTCCCTACATTAAAAAATGGAGACAAAGTAATTACAAAGGAAAACATTATGAAAGTTTTACCTTCATCTATTCCTCCTGCAATGATTATTAGAACTTATCCTAATGATCATTTAAAACTCAAAACAAATTATTCAGGAGCTAATCCCACTTATATTGAAGACGAAGTGATACAATATTTAGTAGAAAAAGGGGTTTCTCATTTATTGGTAGATTTACCATCTGTAGATAGAGAAGAAGATGGTGGAAAATTGTTATCGCATAAAGCTTTTTGGGAATATCCAGAAAATATTCAAAGTCATAGAACCATTACAGAGTTGGTATATATTCCTAACAAAATTAAAGATGGAAGTTATATTTTAAATTTACAAATTGCATCTTTTGAAATAGACGTTAGCCCAAGTAAACCCGTTTTATATAAAATTAAGCCCATTTAAAGCACTATTCGTAAGAAAAACATCATAATATATTGTTAATTGCGTTTATGTTTTTTATTAGAACAATCAGTTGTTAATTTTGCAGCTCTTTTGAATATAAAACTAAATTTTTTTTCCATGCAAATAAAAATTATTTCAGTAGTTATCCTTTTTATAACTTTTTCTATAAACATTTTTGCTCAAGATGACCCTATTTTATTTCATGTAGAAGATAGGCCTATTCATGTATCAGAGTTCAATTACATTTATTCTAAAACAAATGGTACAAAAGCTAATTTCTCAAAAGAATCAGTTAATGAATATTTAGATTTATACATTAAATTTAAATTAAAAGTAGAAGAGGCAAGAGCTTTAAAAATTGATACGATTCCTGCATTGCAAAGAGAATTAGATGGATATAGAAAACAATTATCTAATTCTTATTTAATAGATAGAGAAGTAAAAGAAAAGTTATTAAAAGAAGCTTATGAACGACAAAAAAAGGATGTAAATGCCAGTCATATTATGGTAACAATTAAAGGGCGTAAGCAACCAAAAGACACTTTAATTGCCTATAATAAGATAATGGAGATCAAGAAAAAATTAGATGAAGGAGGAGATTTTGCAAAAACAGCTCTCGTTTTTTCAGAAGATATTTATTCTAAAAAGAATGAAGGGAAAATTGGTTGGCTGACTGCTATTTTGCCTAGTGGGTTTTATAATATGGAAACAGCAGCATATAATACTCCTAAAGGAAAATATTCTAACCCTTTTAGAACAAATATGGGGTATCATATTTTAAAAGTAAATGATACTAGACCAGCAAGAGGAAGTATTGAGATTGCCCATATTTTAGCTAGGGCTGATGAAAAAAATCCAGAAAAAAATCCTAAAGAAATAATAGATAAAGTATATGCTGAATTAAAAGCAGGAAAAGATTTTGACCAATTAGCAAGAACATATTCTGATGATAAAAAAAGTGCTGCTAAAGGAGGTTATATTGGATTTTTAGGCATTAGTTCAAGCGAGTTAATTTTTGAAAATGCAGCCTTTAATCTTCAAAAAGATGGAGATTTTTCAGAACCTATTCAAACAACAACAGGTTGGCATATTATAAAAAGAGTGAGTAAACCTACTTTAGGAACTTATGATACAGAAAAAAATCGTTTGCAAGTAAAAATTGAAAAAGATGCAAGATTTCAAGAGGCAAGAGATCAAATGGTTATCAATATTAAAAAAGAAGAACATTATAAAGTAGATAATAAAGTTCTTAGCTCGTTTGTAGAATCTTTAGACAAAGAATTTTTAAGTAATAAGTGGAGAGCTCCTAAAAAATCTGATGCAATATTGTTTTCTTTTGGAAAGAATAAAGAGAAAACCTACACTTTAGGAGGGTTTACAGATTTTTTACTTCGTTCTGCTCGACAAAGAATTCAAATGGGACGAGGAAAAACAGCAAAAATAGTTGTTACTGAACTATTAGAAGCTTATTCTAATAATATGGCTTTAGAATATGAAAAATCTCAATTATCAAGAAAGTATCCAGATTTTCGTGCTTTAATGAGAGAGTATGAAGAAGGAATACTTCTTTTTGAAGTAACTAAAATGCTTGTATGGGATAAAGCTTCTAAAGATACTTTAGGAATTAAAAATTATTATAATAATAATAAAAGTGATTATTTGTGGGGCGAACGAGCTAATATTAGTATTTATACTTTAAAATCTCAAAGTGAAAAGATTTTAAATAAAGCAAGAAAATTAGCTAAGAAAAAACCATCAAAAACGGTTTTGAAAAAAATTAATAAGTTAGGAAATTTACTTTCAGTTACAGATGATAGTATTGAAAAAGGTAAAAATAAATATAAAGATTTAGATAAAAAGAATTGGAAAAAAGGAACTCTATCTCCTAATATTATTAATAATGATAACACCGTTACTTTTATTAAAATAGAAGAAATGCTTCCTAGAGAACAAAAATCTTTAAAAGAAGCTAGAGGATATGTTATTGCAGATTATCAAGATGCTTTAGAAGAGCAATGGATTCAAGAATTACGTAAAAAGTATAAAGTCAATATCAATCAAGAAGCTCTTAAAAGTATTATTAAATAGATGTTACAAAATATCACCATATTAATAATAACAATAGGGTTGATAAGCATTAGTTCTTGTATTTCTTCTGAAAAAGAAGAAAACATCAATGATGTTTTATTAGCAAAAGTATATAACAAACCCTTGTACCTATCAGAATTAGATGGTATGATTCCTAGAACAGCAACACCTGCTGATAGTTCTTTAATCGTTAGTGCTTTTATTGAACGATGGGTAAGGGAAAATTTAATGTTATATGAAGCTGAAAGGAATGTACCTAAAGACTTGAATATTGATAAATTAGTAAGAGATTATAGAGCATCTTTAATTTTACATAATTATGAAGAAATGTTGATAGAATCTGACTTAGATTCTATGATTTCAGAACAAGAGATTTTAAATTATTTTAATGAGCATAAAACCCATTTTCAATTAGAAACCAATATTATGAGGTGTAATTTTATGAAGTTAGATAAAAATGCACCTCAAATGGATAAAGTTGAAGAATGGTGGGAAGCAGATTCTTTTCCTCAATTAAAATATTTAACTCAATACTGTGATAAAAATGCAATCGTTTATCAATTAGAAGATAGTATTTGGCTCGATGTAGATCAGGTGGAAGCAGAATTTCCTAAAGGAGCTTTATCATCAATGAAAGAAGGTAAAGAATTCAAATTAACTGAAGGAGATTATAAATATTTTATTCGCATTATGGAGATTCAATCTAAAAATAGTGACCCTCCAGTTGGATATATAAAAGCACATGCAACAAAATATATATTGCACAATAGAAAATTGAAATTAATCGAAGATAAAAAAGAACAATTGTATCAAAAAAGTGACCGTAAAGGACACATTAAAATATATTAATTTATGATGATGAGAAAAATATCACTCATTTTAGGATTTATTATTCTACAATTAGCAAATATTAATGCTCAAGATGGAATAATATTAGATAAAATTATTGCAACCGTAGGAGGTGAAATATTATTACTATCAGAATTAGAAGAAAATTTGGCATTAGCACAAAGTCAAAACCCTTCTCTTCCAGAAAATGCCAAATGTATTTTCTTAAGCCAATTATTAAGTCAAAAATTATTAGTAAATCAAGCTAAATTAGATAGTCTTGAAGTAACAGATGCTGAAGTAGATGGTCAAATGAATGCTCGTTTTGATCAAATTTTAGCCATGATGAATGGAGATCCCAAACAATTTGAAGATTATTATGGAATTACCATTTCTGAAGCAAGAGAAAAACTAAGAGTTGATATGAGAAATCAACTCTTGGCTCAGCGTATGCAAAGAGAAATTATTAATAGTGTTCAAATTACTCCTAAAGAAGTCAAACAATTTTTTAATAATGTCCCTAGAGATAGTTTACCTTATTTTAATGCTGAAGTAGAAATTGGTGAAATAGTATATTTACCAAAGCCTAATGATGATGAAGAAGAAAGAGCTAAAAATTTAGCTAATGAATTAAGAGCTGAAATAGTAAATAAAGGAGCTAATTTTAGTGAAATAGCCAGCAAATATTCTCACGATTTTGGTTCTGCTAGGTTAGGAGGAGATTTAGGATGGCAAAAAAGAGGAGAATTTGTTCCTGAGTTTGAAGCAGCAGCTTATACTATGGAAAAAGGAGAAATTTCGGAAGTGGTAAAAACAGAATTTGGGTATCATATTATTCAGCTGATAGAAAGATTAGGAAATAGAATTCATACAAGACATATTTTAATTCAACCTCGAATAACAGAAGATGATATGAATTTAGCAGTTCAAAAATTAGAGGAAATTAAAGAATTAATAGAAACAGATTCTATTACTTTTTCTCAAGCGGTTAAAAAATATTCTACAGATAAAGCATCTTCTTATTTTAATAATGGATTATTATCTAATCCTTCTACAGGAAATACATTTTTTGAAACAGCTCAATTAGATAGTGATATTTATTTTGCAATTGATACTATGGAAGTGGGGCAAGTAAGTCAACCCATTAAGTTTGTTTCTGATAGGCAAGAAGCAGCCTTTAGATTAGTTCAATTAGTTTCAATGACGGAACCACATAGAGCTAGTTTAGAATTAGATTATTCTAAAATAAAAACGGCTGCTTTAGAAGAAAAGAAAGCAAAATATACCGTAGAATGGATTGAAAATACAATTAGTAGAACTCATATTAAAATTGATGAAGATTTTAAAGATTGTGAAGAATTAGAAATGTGGAATAACAATAAAAGGAAAAACCCATAGATTATTATGTCAACAATAGATTGGAAAATTGCTAAAGAATACGAAGATATTACCTACAAAAAATGTAATGGCGTTGCAAGAATCGCTTTTAATAGACCAGAAGTAAGAAATGCTTTTAGACCTAAAACGGTAGGAGAATTACTAGATGCATTTCATGATGCAAGAGAAGATAGAACTATAGGTGTTATTTTATTATCAGGAGAAGGACCTTCTCCTAAAGATGGTGTTTATGCATTTTGTTCTGGAGGAGATCAAAGAGTAAGAGGCAAAAGAGGATATGAAGGAACAGATGGTATAGGCAGACTAAATATTCTTGAGGTACAAAGGCTTATTCGTTTTATGAATAAAGCTGTTATTTGTGTAGTGCCAGGTTGGGCAGTTGGTGGAGGACACTCTCTTCATGTAGTTTGTGATTTGACTTTAGCCAGTAAAGAACATGCCATTTTTAAACAAACTGATGCCGATGTAGCAAGTTATGATGGAGGGTATGGTTCTGCCTATTTAGCTCGACAAGTAGGACAAAAAAGAGCGAGAGAAATTTTCTTTTTAGGAAGAAATTATACTGCTCAAGAAGCTTTTGATATGGGTATGGTCAATGCTGTTATTCCTCATGATCAGTTAGAAGATGAAGCATACCAATGGGCGAGAGAAATTTTAGGAAAAAGTCCAATGGCAATTAAAATGCTCAAATACTCTTTCAATTTAATTGATGATGGTCTTGTAGGGCAACAAATTTTTGCAGGAGAAGCTACTCGATTAGGATATATGACTGATGAAGCAGAAGAAGGAAGAAATGCTTTCCTTGAAAAAAGGAAACCTAATTGGGATGATTTTCCTAAATTTCCTTAAAACGAAGTATTTTTTTATTTAACTTTGTTTTCCTATTTTCTAATCATTAAAAAACAAAACAATATGGAAAATTTAGACAATATTATTGATGATTCGTTCACAAATAGTGATACGAATTTAGATCCAACATCTCTATACAATTATAGAACTGCTGGAACATGGGCATATTTTATAGGTATAATAGGTTTTGTGATGTGGGTATTACTACTTATTTCATTTATTTATCAAATATCATCTGGAGAATTATCAATGGCAATGGCAATGATGCCAGGAAACTTTTTTGGAGTAATGATTACTGTATATTTAGTTATTTTTATTATTGGTTTTTTCTTTAATTTTTTCTTAGTAAAATTTGGTATGCACGCTAGAAAAGTTGGAATGGGTGGAGGAGCTCACAGTCTATCAGAATCCATTGTAAACTTAAAAAACCTTTTCCTGTTTTGGGGAATTATTACTATTGTTTCATTAGTATTATTATTCATTCTCTTTTTAGTTGGTTTATCAGTACGTTAATCATTCAAAGAAATTAAAATTATTAAACATTTTTAGATAATAATATATTTGTGAGTTTAGGAAACTTTTTCCTAAGCTCACATTGTTTAAAATAGACTATGAAAGTATCTTATAATTGGTTAAAAGATTATATAAATATTGATTTACCTTCTGAAAAAGTAAGTGAAATTCTTACAGATATTGGTTTAGAAGTAGAAGGTGAAGAAACAACAGAAAGTATTCCAGGAGGTTTACAAGGAATTGTAATAGGAGAAGTAACTTATAAAGCCAAACATCCTAATGCTGATAAATTATCTGTTACAAGAGTAAATATTGGTAGAGAAGAAGAATTACATATTGTTTGTGGTGCTCCAAATGTAGCTGAAGGACAAAAAGTAGTAGTCGCCACTGTTGGAACAATGCTCCATCCTACAGAAGGAGAACCTTTTAAAATAAAGAAAGGAAAGATTAGAGGAGAAGTATCAGAAGGAATGATTTGTGCTGAAGATGAAATTGGCTTAGGACACAGCCATGAAGGAATTATGGTATTACCTAATGATACTAAAATAGGAACACTTGCGAGTGATTTTTTCAAATTAGAAAAAGATACTATTTTTGAAATAGGACTTACCCCTAATCGCTCAGATGGAACTTCTCAGTTAGGCGTTGCTAAAGATTTAGCTGCGGCATTAAAAATCAATCATAATTATACAGAAGGAGTAAAAACTCCTTCAATAGATCATTTTGAAACCAATAACCAAGAATCACCTATTAAAGTAGTTGTAGAAAATACAACATCTTGTCCTCGCTATGCAGGATTATATATTCAAGGAGTAACGATAAAAGAATCTCCTGATTGGCTAAAAAAACGCCTGAACTCAATTGGTATAGCTACAAAAAATAATATTGTAGATATTACAAATTTTATTCTTCATGAATTAGGACAACCTCTTCATGCTTTTGATGCAGATAAAATTCAAGGGAATAAAGTTATTGTAAAAAATCTAGAGAAAAATACTTCTTTTACAACTTTAGATGAAGTAGAAAGAAAACTTCATGAAGAAGATTTAATGATCTGTGATGGCAATTCTAATGGAATGTGTATTGCAGGTGTTTTTGGAGGTATCCATTCTGGAGTACAAGAATCAACCCAAAATATATTTTTAGAATCTGCTCATTTTAATGCAATTTCTATTAGACGTTCTAGTACTAGACATTTATTAAAAACAGATGCAGCAAAAGTATTTGAAAAAGGAAGTGATCCTAATATTTGTGTATTTGCTTTAAAACGTGCAGCGTTATTAATTCAAGAATTAGCAGGAGGAACAATATCTAATATTATAGATATTTATCCCAATCCTATAGAAAAGAAACAAGTAGATGTAAAATTCAGCCACATCAATCGTTTGATTGGTGATGAACTCAGCAAAGAAGAAGTCAGAAATATATTGGCTGCGATGCAAATAGATATTATTTCTGAAGAAGGAGATAATTTTTCAGTAACAATTCCTACCAATAAAGTAGATGTTACTCGTGAAGCAGATGTTATAGAAGAAGTATTACGAATTTATGGTTTAAACAAAGTAACGATTCCTAAACAAGTTAAAAGTGCTTTAACTTATGGTTTACAACCCGATCCTTTTGTCATAAAAAATATAGCTAGTGATCTTTTAGCAGCAAACGGCTTCAATGAAATCATGGCAGTTTCTATTACAGAATCTAAATATTATAAAGAAATTTTACCTATTGATGAATCGCAATTAATTTATATTAATAATACATCAAATGTTCATTTAGATGTGATGCGACCAACAATGTTATTTTCTGGATTAGAAGTGATTCAACACAACCAAAATAGAAAAAATCCAAATTTAAAATTATTTGAATTTGGACGAACATATATTCAAGAAAAAGGTGCTTATCAAGAACAAAAACATTTATCTATTTTTGTAACAGGACAAAGGTATCCTGAGAGTTGGCTCAATCATGATAAAGCACAAGTTAGCTTTTATACCTTAAAAGCTTTTGTAACTCTTATTTTTAATAAATTAGGGATTCAAGGATTTCAAGAATCTATTATAGAAAATGATGTTTTAAATTTTGGATTACAATACCATAGAGGTCCTCAAGTTATTGCAACTATCGGGAAAGTAAAAGGAAAAATATCTAAAAAAATGGATATTAAAAATCCTGTTTTTTATGCTGATATTCATTGGGATATTATTTTGAAAATTCTCAAAAAAAGTAAAATAGAATTTTCAAAATTAAATAAATATCCTACTATGAGGAGAGATTTAGCTTTAGTTTTACCTACGAATATTTCTTTTAATGAAGTACAATCTATTGCTCAAAAAACAGGAAAAAAATTATTAAAATCTATTCATCTTTTTGATGTATTTAATGATGAAAAAAAATTAGGCGAAGGAAAAAAATCTTATGCCATTTCTTTAATTTTTGAAGACATTACAAAAACATTAAAAGATAAAGAAGTAGATAAAGTCATGAAAAATATGATCCATAATTTTGAAACAAAATTAAATGCTATTATTAGAAAATAATATTTATGAATTTAAATGATAAAATAGAAAGAGTTGATTTGAAAACAAGACAACTAGGTTTAAAACTCGAACATTTATTAGAACGAAATAATAAATTAGTAGTAGAAAATTCTACTCTTCAAAAAAAATTAGATAAAGCCATTAATATTATTGTAGAGTTAGAAGATCAATTAAAATTAGCAGAAAATACGATTTCTAAAAAACAAAAAGAAGATCCTGAGGATATCAAAGAATTACGAAAAAAAGTAGATAATTCTAT
>JAHDII010000303.1 GCA_020630895.1 Saprospiraceae bacterium | reverse complement strand
AATTTTAATTATACAGAAGCTAATGCTTGGCAATATTCTTTATTTACTCCTCAAGATATTTCAGGACATATTCAATTAATGGGAGGAAAAAATAATTATGAAAAACATTTAGAAAAATTGTTTTCTGCTACAAGTCAAACAAGTGGTAGAGAACAAGTAGATATTACAGGTTTAATAGGACAATATGCACATGGAAACGAACCCAGTCATCACATGGCATATTTATTTAATTATACTGGTTCTCCTTGGAAAACGCAGGAAAAAGTACATCAAATTTTAAAAGAACAATATTCTAATCAAGCAGATGGTTTATCGGGAAATGAAGATTGTGGGCAAATGTCTTCTTGGTATATTTTAAGTGCTTTAGGAATTTATTCTGTTACACCAGGCTTAGATTATTATGTATTAAGTTCTCCTTTATTTGATGAAGCTAAAATTAATTTAGAAAATAATAAACAATTTATTATAGCAAAAAAAGGCAAAGGAATTTATATTAAAAATGTGCTATTAAATGGGAATCATTATTCCAAAACTTTTTTAAAACATTCAGATATTATGAATGGAGGAAAAATTGTTTTTGAAATGTCTGAAACACCTACACAATGGGGAATTCAAAAAGAAGATTTACCTATTTCAAAAATAGATAAAAATAATATTACACCTGTTCCTTATTTCAAAGCAAAAAGCCAAACTTTTACCAATGATTTAAACATTACACTAGGCAAAATTAATAAAGGAAATATTTATTATACTTTGGATGGTAGTACCCCTACAACTAAAAGTAATTTATATCAAGATTCTATTCATATTAATCGCACTACTACAATTAAAGCGATTGTTGAAAACAATGGAATAACGAGCCATGTAGTTGAATCTAAATATTATAAAATAGAAGGAGGCAAAAATATACAATTAAATAGTAAATATGCCAATCAATATGCAGCAGCAGGGGATGAAACTTTAATTGATTATTTACGAGGAGGGAATAATTATAGAACAGGACGTTGGCAAGGTTATAGAGAAGATTTAGATGTTGTTATTGATTTAGGAAAAAATAAAAAAATAAATCAAATATCTGTTGGTTTTTTACAAGATATACAATCTTGGATTTTTTATCCTCCTGAAGTAGAGTTTTACATTTCAAATAATGGCAAAGATTTTAGTTTAATCAAAAAAATAAAAACCACATTTCCAGATGATAAATATGGAGCATTTATTCAAGATATTTCTACAGGAAAAATAAATACAAAAGGACAATTTATTAAAATAAAAGCTAAAAATTATGGTGTGTGCCCTGAGTGGCATTTGGGCGCTGGAGGTACTACTTGGATTTTTACAGATGAAATTATTATAGAATAATATCTTCGTAAAAGATTATTGCATAATGCAAATAACTAGTGACGTTTTTTGCTCATCATACAGATATAAAAATATTTAATTATCAATAAGTATTCTTAATAAACCCCTCCAATACTCTCCTCAATAAAACTTTAAGCTATTTTGTAATTGTATTTTCCTTTTGTACCTTTAGGTATAAAGACAAAATGATTATTGAGGTAGTTTAAAACAATGGAATCATTTTTTAAACTATTTTATTCTAAATTTTCAAAACATGAGAAAAACAATCAGTGGTATATTTTTATTTTTTGCTTTTTTAGTTTTTATACAAGCACAAGATAGTACAAACCTCATTAGCCCTATTGATACACTCAATAATGATACAATTATTGAAACAACAACAATTATTACTCCTGAGATTCCTAGTACAACAGTAGAATCTTATGAAATTGTAATGCGTTCTAAAGAAAATGATCCTGCCTTAGTTTTTACAAGTACAGGAAAAGCAATTGATGGTTTAGCTACATTAAAAATTAATGGAGAAGATACCCCTTTACATTTTAAAAATGGACAAGCAGAAATGCCTTTCGATGTTGATGGAAAAGGAAAGTTAGTTTTAATTGCTAAAGACAAAAAATATAAATCGTATAGTGATTATAATTTATATCATATTTCTCAAAAAAATAAAGAGCAATTTAGAATTATTCGTATTCCTTTATGGCTTTCTATTATTCCTCCTTTAATTGCTATTATTTTAGCTTTAATTTTTAAAGAAGTTATTATTTCACTTTTTGCAGGAGTGGTGTCTGGTGCTTTTATTATTGGAGGAATGAGAGTAGATTCTTTATACTGGATGTTTACTAGCTTTTTAGAATCATTAACAACATTTGTAATTAATGCTTTAACAGATAGTGGACACATGTCGGTCATTGTATTCTCCTTGCTCATAGGTGCTATGGTAGCTCTTATTTCTAGAAATGGAGGAATGAAAGGGGTTGTTTTATCCTTATCAAAATATGCTCGTTCTCCTAGGAGTTCACAATTCATAACGTGGTTACTAGGTGTAGCTATATTTTTTGATGATTATGCCAATACTTTAATTGTTGGCAATACGATGCGTTCAGTAACAGATAAATTTAAAATTTCAAGAGAAAAATTAGCCTATATTGTAGATAGTACTGCTGCACCAGTTTCTGCGGTAGCATTTATTACTACTTGGATTGGTGCCGAACTCGGATATATAGAAAAAGGAATCCAAACGCTTGAAAATTTCCAATATGATTCAAGTGCCTATTCTATATTTTTGGCTTCATTAAAATATTCGTTTTATCCTATTTTAACCTTAGCCTTTATACTTATTATCATTTATACCAAAAGAGATTTTGGACCTATGTTAAAAGCAGAAATTAGAGCTAGAACAACAGGAAAAGTTTCTAATAAAAAAGAAGGTAAAAATAAAACAGAAGAAGTAGAAGATTTATCTCCTGTAGAAGGAGCTGTTCCTAAATGGTATAATGCTGCCATTCCTGTTTTAGTAGTTATATTAATGACTATTTTTGGATTAATGGATACAGGAATGAGTTCTTCTCAATCTGCTTTAGAAAGTAGTGGTGTAGAAATGACCAGCAGTTCTTGGGGAACTACTTGGAAAAATATTAATTTATTATCGTTAGAATCTGAAGAATTAGAAATTCATTTAGCAAAAAATCCAGAAGGACTTTCTGCTGAGGCAACGTCATTGATAGCTGGAGGAACTTTAGCTGGTGCTAAAAATCAAGTACATGAAAAAATAAGTACTATTGGATTAGGTAGAAAATTAGGAACACTCATTGGAAATTCCGATTCATATATTGCTTTATTATGGGCATCTCTTTCAGGAGTAATTATTGCTATGTTTTTAACTTTATTCCGAAGAATCATGACCATAGAAGAATCTGTTAATACTATTTTAGCAGGTTTTAAAACCATGCTTCCTGCTTTAATTATTTTAGCTTTAGCTTGGGCATTAGCCGATGTTACGAGTGCTATTCATACCAAAGATTTTCTAACTTCTGCTTTATCTGGAAAATTAAATCCTTATATGTTACCTGCTATTATTTTTATATTAGCTGCATTAATTTCTTTTTCTACAGGATCAAGCTGGAGTACAATGGCTATCCTCTACCCTATTGCTATTCCCGCAACCTGGGAATTATGTATGGCAGCAGGAATAGAACCAACTATGGCGTATGAATTATTATTAAATGTTATCTCTATTGTTTTAGCTGCTTCTGTTTTAGGAGATCATTGCTCCCCTATTTCAGACACTACTATTTTAAGTTCTTTAGCTTCTGATTGTAATCATATAGATCACGTTAGAACACAATTACCTTATGCAATAACGGTAGGTGTAGCTAGTTTAATTTGTGCCGTTCTTTCTACCTTGCTAGGAGGTGGTTGGTTGATTAGTTTTATATTAGGTTCTGTTTCTTTACTCGCACTTTATTTTATTGTAATTAAAGTAGGAAAGAAAGTGGAAGATTAAAATTAAAATCTCATGAAAAAACAATTTATTATTATTTGTATTCTATTTTTTTCTCTAACAAATTATGCACAAAATTGGTTTGAAGGAAATCCTTCTTGGCATTATGA
>JAHDII010000302.1 GCA_020630895.1 Saprospiraceae bacterium | reverse complement strand
TTTTGAGATATATTTTTTTATACAAAAATATGAGTTTGGCTATGATATTAAAAACAATAACTACTACATTAAGTTTAGTGATTTTGTCAGTATCTATTATTATAGGTCAAAATGTTGAAAAACTTATCAAAAAAGCGGATCAACACTATTACAAAGGACATTATGCTCTTGCGATTCCTTATTATCAATCTGCATTAGAATTGAAGACAAAAAATGTATGGAGTTCAAAGTTAGCACATTGTTATCGCTTAACTAATAAAACTCTTGAAGCAGAAATTTTATATGAATCTATTATTTCTAATTCAAAAAAAGTTTCATCATCTACTTACAAATATTATGGTGAAGTATTGATTAATAATGGTAAGTACGAAAAGGCTAAAAATATTTTCACTACCTATTTAGAGGAAAAACCTGATGATGAAAATATTCAACATTTATTATCAAACTTAGAACAAATCAAGGAAATTCATCCTTATTTTAAAGACATTGAATTATCCCCTTTTAATCATAATACAGATGCTGATGAACATGGTGCAGTTTTTTTAGATGATGGAATTGTTTTTGTTTCGGATAGAACACGAGGAATGGTTTTATTCAAGGAAAAAACAGGGCGAACTGGTCGTGATTTTTTAAGTTTATATTTTAGTCCTCGTTCTGATATTTTAGAATATCATGAACCACAACTTCTTCCTAAGAAAATAAATTTATTAAATAAAAATACGGGGCCTGCTAGTTTTACTGCAGATGGTAAAACTATGGTTTTTTCAAGAAATCATGAAAATCCAAGTAAGGCAGGAGAATTTACTTTACAATTATATATTAGTACACGAGAAAATGGAAAATGGAAAATGCCTAAAAGGTTTTCCTTTTGCAGTAATGGAGCTAATTATATGCACCCTAGTATTTCTCCTGATGGAAAAAAATTGTTTTTTATCACATATAAAAGCAAAAAAAATACTGACATTTTTATGTCTGAATTCAAAGATGGAAAGTGGACATATCCTAGTAATTTAGGTGATATTGTAAATTCTAAATTTAAAGAAGGTTTTCCATTTTATAGCCATGATGAGAAATTATATTTTTGTTCTAAAGGACATGCAGGATATGGTGGTTTTGATATTTTTTGTACTCAACAAAACGAAGAAGGGGAATGGGAAAAGCCCATTAATTTAGGCACTCCAATCAATAGTTCTCATGATGATATTACATTTTGTTTGCATGCTAACGGACAATACGGGATGTTTACTTCTTCAAGAGATAAAGGAGATGATGATATTTATTTATTCAAATTAAAAAATGATAATAATATTATTGTATCGATTCATTTATATGATGAAGATGGCAAAACTGAAATTTCTGATGCTACAATTCAAACAAGTTTAAAAAATAATCTAGGAACAAGTTTAGATTCTATAAATATGGCATCTAATAAAATAGAATTATTATTATCTTCTGAGCAATCTTATCATTTAATTATTAATAAAGAAGGTTATGAACCTTTTACCTATGAAATAGAAACTCTAGGAGCTGACAAAAATTATATTTTAGTCGAAGCGACATTGAAAAAGAAAACTTAAACAAAATAACAACCAACCATGAATAAAACAGAACCAACTCATCAACATCATATGAATATGATAGTTCAAATTCTTAAAACAGGAAATTGGCTTGATAGTAATATTTCAAAAGTATTAAAACTCTCTGGAATTACTCATATACAATTTAATATTTTACGAATTTTAGAAGGTTGTTATCCTAATTCTTTAAATGTTGGAGAAATAAAAGAAAAAATTGTATTTTCAAATTCAGACATCACACGTTTGCTTAATAGATTAATTAATAAAAATCTCCTTACTCGTAAAATAAATTCTAAGAACAAACGGAAAGTTGATATTACAATCACGACTAAAGGTCTTGAATTAATTCAAATTTTATTACCTGAAATTGAGGAAGAATTAGAAGATTTTTATTCTGCTCAATTAGATATTAATGAATGTATTACTTTAACTCAATTATTGAAAAAATTAATGAATTAAATTTCATTTATAATTTCAATAAATTCACTAATAATCATTGAGGTAGCTCCCCAAACAATATGACCATCAACATCAAAATAAGGTACATTTTTTAGTTTAAATCCTTCATATAAATTTAGTTCTGTTATTTTTCTATTTTCAGGATTTAAAAATGTATTAATAGGAGCCTCAATAATTGTTTCAACTTCGTCTTTATCAGGAATAAATTGAGGAATATTTTTAGTATATCCTACATAAGGAAATACTAAAAAATTGCTCACCGGAATATATAATTCAGATAATGCTCCTAATATATTTATTGAATTAGGAGGAATACCAAATTCCTCGTGAGTTTCTCGTAAAGCTGTAAATTTATAACTATCATCCTTTTCTTCTGATTGCCCTCCAGGAAAACTAACTTGACCTTTATGCTTATCATTACCAAACTTAGTCGTTCTCTTCATTAATGCTGTATGCCAAATATTTTGTTTTTGATATAACAATATAAGTACTGCCGCTTTTCTTACATCAGTAGGCAAATTCCAGTCCTTAGTACGAACATGATGTGCCATTTTAAATTGTGCATTTTTCCCAGGCAGTGTTCTTTTTAATCTATCTGTTAAATTAGAAACAAAAGAAGAGGACATAATTATTATGATTTGATGTTCTTATTCAACAAATATTTTTCACGAAAGTTGGGTAATAAAGGATAAATCATTAATAAAACTAAAGGGACAAAAAATAAAAAAACTAATATTCTATCTTTTGTTTTTTTTTCTTCAGAAGATGCTACGCCCATTTTTTCAGTATCTTGTTTTTTAATTTTTTCTCCTAATAAATTATTTTTATGATGTAATGTTATTACTTCTCCTGTTTTGGGTTTCCATATATCTATATTTTTAGGATAAGTAAATTTATTGTCTTCTGTTAGATATTCTACTTCTTCTGCATTATGAGTTTTAACTGTCCTTACTTCTACTTGGTTTTCATTTACAAATATCCATTTAATTTGATTAAAACTTCCACTAGCTCTAGTCCATTTTTTATTATCATTATTTCTTCTAAGAGGAGCTCCCCAACAACCTTCACCTACATATACTGTTCCTCTTTGATCATCTCTAATAAAGCCCTCATCATTTCCTTCTTCTTTAGATGGTCGAATAGGATATGTAGTTTTAACTACATGGGCATCACATTCTACTACTAAATTTACATGGTATTGATAAAATAAAGGAGCCCATAATTTTTGTTGGTAATATCTTTCGCTTTTTTTATATGTATGAGGACGCATAGGATGATGGTATTGTGCAAATTTCCATTTAGCATCCATATTATTTTTTAAATCATTTTCTAACCATTCTTTTTGTTTTCCTCCTACCGCAATCATTGAATTAAGAGTATATATTCTTAATAAATCTTTTCCAAAAGTTAAAGCATAATAAATTTCTTTAGAAGGGACATCAAATATATTTTCAAGCACTCTATTACTTTTTTCATGATTTCCCCTAGCAACTACAATAGGCGTTATTTTGCCATCTTTACTAATTGTCAGTTGCCAATCATCAAGCCAATTTTTCCATCCTTTAGAATTATCTGCTCCTGTCATATCCCCCCCAAACATTACAAAATCTGGATTTAATTTAGCGACTAAAGTATTAGCATGTTTTCTATAAGTTCTATGGTTTCGAGAATCTCCTCCTGCAATAATACTTAAGGGAGAATTATCTTTAGACAATGTATTGAAATACATGACTTTACTTTGAGAATTGTCATCGACGATAATAAAATAATAGCGGGTATTGGGTTTTAAATCATTAATTCGGACAAAATGGTTATGCATTCTTTTATACCAAACTTTTCTAGATACTTCAAATGAAAACGCATATTCCTCTTTATTTTGACCATGAGGTATTGTATCTAAATAAAGGCGAACATTATTTCCATTTATTTGATTCCAACCGACA
>JAHDII010000301.1 GCA_020630895.1 Saprospiraceae bacterium | reverse complement strand
GCAGCTAAAAAACCTGCTACTTCTAGAAGAGGAAGACCTAGCAAAGCTAAAACGGCTGCTACTGCTAAAACTACTACTGCTAAACCAGCAGCACCTAAAAGAAGAGGAAGACCTAAAAAGACTGCTTCTAAATAATTTTAGGTTTAAAATTAAAAATAAGAAAGGGCATTCCAAATCAAATTTGGATGCCCTTTTTTCTTAAATAATTCGGTATACTTTTAATAGAACAAATCATTATAAAATTAGTTCTATTAAAAATCATAATTTTTATCTTTTAGAAGAATAATTTGGAGCCTCATTGGTTATGGCTACATCATGAGGGTGACTTTCAATAATTCCAGCATGTGTAATTTTAACCATTGGAGCATTTTTTAATGCTTCAATAGTTCCTGCACCACAATATCCCATTCCTGCCCTAAGCCCTCCAATATATTGATACATAACTTCAGCTAAAGTTCCCTTATAAGCGACACGTCCTTCAATACCTTCTGGTACTAATTTTTTTATATCATCTTCAGTATCTTGAAAATATCGATCACTAGAACCTTGACTCATGGCTCCTAAAGATCCCATTCCTCGATATGTTTTAAACTTTCGTCCATCATATATAATAGTATCTCCTGGAGCTTCTTCAACTCCTGCAAACAAACCACCTGCCATAATTGTACTTGCTCCAGCAGCTATTGCTTTTACAATATCTCCAGTATAGCGAATTCCTCCATCTCCAATAATAGGAACTCCCATATCTTTAATGGCATGATAAGCATTTGCAATAGCTGATAACTGAGGAACCCCTACTCCAGCTACAACTCTAGTAGTACAAATACTTCCTGGACCTACTCCCACTTTTACAGCATCAACTCCTGCCTTAACTAAAGCTAAAGCTCCTTCTCCTGTAGCTACATTACCTGCTATAATATCTAAATTAGGAAAACTATCTTTTGCTAATTTTACTCTTTCTAATACTCCTCTAGAATGTCCATGAGCTGTATCTATTGTAACAGCATCAACTCCAACTTTTACTAGAGCTTCCATTCTATCTAACATATCAGGTGTAACTCCTACAGCAGCACCTACAACTAATCGTCCATAAGTATCTTTACAAGCATTAGGATAATTTTGGACTTTCATAATATCTTTAAATGTAATCAGTCCTACTAAAAGATTATCATTATCTACAACAGGTAATTTTTCAATTTTATGTTTTTGAAGAATTTGCTGTGCTTGTTCTAAGGTTGTTCCTGAAGGAGCTGTAATTAAATTTTTAGAAGTCATTAATTCTTCTACAGCTCTATTTTTATTTGTTTCAAATCTTAAATCTCTATTGGTTAAGATCCCTATTAATTTATTATGTTCATTTACAATGGGAATACCTCCTATTCTAAACTTTTTCATTAAAGCTAAGGCATCTCCTATTTTTGCATTTTTATGAAGCGTGACAGGATCTATGATCATACCACTCTCTGAACGTTTTACTTTTCTTACTTCTTCTGCTTGTTGTAAAATACTCATATTTTTATGAATCATACCAATTCCTCCTTCCCTTGCTAAAGCGATAGCTAAACGACTTTCAGTAACAGTATCCATTGCTGCTGAAACAATAGGAGTATTTAATTTGATATTTTTGGTAAGTTGAGTACTAATATCAACTTCTCTAGGTAAGATTTCAGAGTATGAAGGAATTAATAATACATCATCAAATGTAAGTCCTTCAATAATGTTGTGATTGTTTATTCTCTTTTCCATGTGCAAAAGTAAACTAAAAAGATTAAATCACAATCAAAAAAGAAAAAAAAATTTTTGTTTATTTATTGTAAACTTTGTGTTAAGAAACTATCAGATAATTTCTTCAAATTGATCTTCTAAAGAAGTATCCATTTTTGAAAAATTTATCATATTTATTTCATGCATTTTTGAGAAATTCTCTAAAACTTTTTCTTGAAAAGCCAAATTTGCCCATTTTTTCACATCATTTATATCTTGAATCAAATTACCTTCTCTTAATTTAAAAGTTTGTTCGTATAATTGGGTTTCAAACTTAACTGAATATTTATTATCCATTTTAAAGATAGTAATTTTCATAATGGGATGCTCAATATAACCTTCTATTCTCATTAAATTAATATTTTTAAACAAAAATAGTATTAAATCAAACATTCTATGAAAACACACAAATATAATTATGGGATAATTGGTAATTGTGCATTTTTAGCTCTAATTGATGATGTTGCGAATGTAGCTTGGATGTGTTGGCCAAAATTTGATAGCAGCTTTGTTTTTGGAACATTGCTAGATGATGAAAAAGGAGGTAATTTTTCTATACTTCCAGAATGGGATATTATTTCATCGTCTCAATCATATATTTATAATACAAATATCCTAGAAACTACCATAGAATGTGAAGATGGTATTTTTAAAGTGATTGATTTTGCTCCAAGATTTTTCCAAAATGATCGAGCTTATAAACCCTTAATGCTTTTCAGGAAAATTGTTCCTGTTTCTGGTAATCCTCGTGTTGTAGTTTCTTGTAATCCTAAAGGAAATTATGGACAAATAAGTTTATCGAAAGTTTTTGGAAGTAGTCATATTAGATTTGAAGGAGGTAAAAATAAAATTCGATTAACAACTGATATCCCTCTAAATTTTATTGATACTGAACAAGCTTTTGTTCTCAATGAATCGAAGTATTTAGTTTTGAGTTGTGGTGTTCCTTTAGAAGGTCCTATTGCTTCAACATCAGAAGTATTTTTAGATAAAACAATACAATATTGGAGAAAATGGGTTACGAATACATCAACTGAAAATTTTCATCAAGAAGCAATTATTCGTTCTGCTCTTACTTTAAAACTTCATCAATACCAAGATACTGGTGCCATTATAGCAGCAGCGACAACAAGTTTACCTGAATTTCCTGGAAGTACTAGAAATTGGGATTATAGACATTGCTGGATTAGAGATGCCCATTATACTTTAAAAGCTCTAAATGATTTAAGTCATTTTAAAATTTTAGAAGAATATTCTGGTTATATACAAAATATAGCTTTAAATGAACAAGGACGATTTAGACCTTTATTTAAAATTGGAATTGTAGGAGATCCTATTGAAAAAATACTTCCCTTGAAAGGATATATGGGGGAACGACCTGTTAGAATTGGCAATCAGGCGTATGAACATATTCAAAATGATGTATATGGACAAGTACTCGTAACATTACTTCCTTTGTTTACGGATAAGCGTTTATTGAGTAATGAAAGATCAGGTTTAAGAGATTTAATTATGCACTGCCTCAGACTTATTGAAGAAACAATGAATGAACCAGATAATGGTTTGTGGGAATTTAGAGGAATTTCTCAACTGCATTGTTATACTTTTTTATTCCATTGGGCAGGTAGTCAAGCTGGAATAAAAATAGCGAAAGTTTTAGGAGATACACAAATGGAACAATTAGCTCAAAAACTTTCTCAAGAAGCTACTCAAATGATTGAAAAATGTTATGATGAAGAAAGAGGTGTTTATACTCAATCTGTAGAATCTTCGAATTTAGATGCTAGTTTATTACAATTAATTAATATGGGATATTTAGATCCTAATAGTGAAAAAGCAAAACAACACCTCAAAGTTTTAGAAGATACATTAAAAACGGAGTCGGGTTTATTTTATAGATATATTCATGAAGATGATTTTGGAAAACCTCAATCTACTTTTTTAATTTGTGCATTTTGGTATGTTGAAACTTTAGCTAGAATGAATCGATTGGATGAAGCTATTAAAATCTTTAATCATTTAATTGAAAAAGGAAGTAATCATTTAGGTTTATTGAGTGAAGATGTTCATGAAGCTACAGGATCTCAATGGGGTAATTTCCCTCAACTTTATAGTCATGTGGGTTTAATCAATGCTGCTTTTACCATTTCTAAAAAATTAGATAAACCTATTTTTTTGGAATGATACTAAAGAAAAAGTCATTTACGAATTCGTAAATGACTTTTTTTATTCT
>JAHDII010000300.1 GCA_020630895.1 Saprospiraceae bacterium | reverse complement strand
GCTAAAATGAGTATGCCTTTTTCTAAGTTTTAAATAATTCAACCGTTGAATTATCGTAGAAAAGTAAACCTTGACAGAACTTATTTTTCCAACATTAAAACTTAAAGAAAATGAAAAAATTAATTCTAATTTTTAGCACCCTTTTAATAACAACATCCCTTTGGGGGCAAGGAACTCCTACTAATTATTATGAAACAGAAATTAATAATTTCCCATCAGATTTAGGGACTCAAACTGTTATTCACAGCAGCGCTATTTTGAATGGAGAAAGCAACCAAAATAATGATGTTTGGTTATTAGATCATACTGTTTTTACGACAGATTTATATGTAAAAAAAGTAAATGGAAATGCTCTTGTAAAATTATTTGTAAGCGATAATGCTGATTATTCAAATGCTATTATTGTTGAAACGATTAGTTCTTCTTATACTACTATAATTTTAATTCCAAGTAAATATTATTACATTGAAATATCACAAGGCAATGCTAATGGTCATAGAGTACAAATAGGAAATGTAGATTTTTTACCTGTAGAATTAAGCTCTTTTACCGTACGAGAAAACAATGATGCAGCTCTTCTAGAATGGGAAACGGCTAGCGAAGAAAACAGTTCTCATTTTGAAATTCAAAAAAGTACCAACGGTATAGATTGGATTTCGATTGGAGAAGTAGAGTCTCATCATAATAGTACTGAAAAAAACACATATACTTTTAAAGATAATAATATAAAAAATGGGACTATTTATTATCAATTAAAAATGATAGATTTTGATGAAACTTATGAATTTTCTGAAGTGGTATCTCTAAGTATTTCTAAAAAACAATCCACTATTATTAATATTTTTCCAAATCCTACAACGGATTATGTGAATATAATTAGAAATACATCAGAAATAACTCCTATTGCTATACACTCAATTGATGGTCAAATTATTTATCAAGGAACTTTAATAAATGATAGTTCAATAATAGATCTTTCTTTATTCGAAAGTGGAAATTATTTCATTACTATATATTATGAAAATAATGTAGAAACTCAATTATTAACTATTACAAAAAAATAATATTAATATTATGCTATAATACTTAACTTGGATTATGAATTCATAATCCAAGTTAAGTATTAATATAAATTATCACGAAAAGTTTTAATAGAAAAAGATAATTTTTATCTTATTAATCTCCAACAATAATAAAATGAATAGGAGCACTTTCTTTGGTCGTTAAGATATAATGTCCTGCAGATAATTGAGAAATATCCAATTCAAATTGATTCATTCCTTCTACAGCATTAAATGCTTTGAAATAAGCTACCCTTCCTAAATTGTCAACAATAATAATATCTATAATTTCTTCTTGAGGAAGATTAATTTTAAAATTCAACATTTCTCCTACTTTAATCGGTACAGGGAATAATTCTCCAGTAATACAATTAAAGTTCATTTTAATAATTTCAGAATACTCATAACTTTCATCAATATCTACCATTTTTAATCTATAATAATTTTCTTTAAATGGCAGAGCATCTCTAAATTCATAACGTGCTTCTTCAACACCTCCTTTACCAGCTAGGCTACCAATATTATTAAAATTAATTCCATCTGTACTTCTTTCAATTATATAATAATCGAAGTCTTCTTCTGTTGCAGAAATCCATTCTAAAATAGTAGTACATTCTTTTTCATAAGCTGTAAAAGAAACGAGTTCTACAGGAAGCATTGTTCTTGTAAATCCGGCACTAATATCACAATCAGTATTTCCAGTTGTATATGTAAAAATAGATGTTTGTTTTGTATTTATATCAATATCACTATCATCTACATCTGTAAGAGAAGGACTATTTAGATCTTTAAATGTAGGAGAAACAAATACATTACCATCAGTATTAGTCGTTTCATCAAATTCTAAATAATAATCTCCTGAAAAGACACCTGTAAAAATAAAAGAACCATCTGCTTCTGTCTGAATTGTTGAGATAAGAGTATTAGAACTATCATATAATCGAACTGTTACTCCTTCTATAACATTATCTTCTACTGTTTTAATTCCATCATTGTTTGTATCTTCCCAAGCTGAACCACAAATGTTAACTCTAGTTACCCCTGCATCAATCGAAGGATCATTTTCGCCACTCTCTAAAGTAGTAAATGGAGTATAACCCGTTTTAAAATCTGCATCACTATCTGTTGTATCTGTTGCAGCAGTAGCATCTTTTGTTGTAGGAACATAATCTGTTGGACATTCAACTCCTACTAAATAACTCCCTGGCATTAATCCCGTAAATGAATAAGCTCCATCATTTGTTCCATCATTAAAGGAAGTCATAGTAGAAATTGCAGCACCATCAGGAGTACCATCCATATCAAAATCTTCATATAAATTAACTGTAATATTATTAATACCGACTTCACTAGCATCTTGTACTCCATTTGCATTTATGTCTTCCCAAACATAATTACCTAAAGATGCTAATTGATACAAACCAGCATCTATATCATAATTATCACCTCCATTTCCATTGACAATTACATAACCTGTAGTAGTATTAGCATCTGAATCAGTAGCTTCAGTCCCTCCATTATCTTGAGGAGAAAAACTATAACTTGCTGGTTCTATAAATTCTACAATATAATCGCCTGTTGCATGTTCGCTTATATTTGTAAATTCATAATATCCATCATTCGTATTGTTAATTGTTGTTGTTGTTTGAATGGCAGCACCGTCAGGTATTCCATCATTATCAAAATCTTCGTATAAATTGACTGTAACGCCATTTAAGCCTGTTTCTCCTACATCTTGGATGCCATTTGCATTGGTATCAATCCATACATAATCGCCTATACTGAATTGAGGTATATAACAACTTTCATCTAATTCTAAATAAATATCTCCTTCTTTTGTAACTCCTCCATCATCCCACTCAAACCAACCTGCTATACCAAAATTACAATGATTTCTACTTGCACCATATCCTGCTTGTACTCTGTAACCTGGAGAATTTCCTGTTATATTACGAACTAATCCATCATTACATCCAATTCCTGTCATTGTACCTGAAATATTCCAATAGTCCCAATCTGTATGATTATCAGGAGCACAAACCCCATTTACAAAATTCCAATCATCATAATTACCATTGAATGTAGCCCAATCTTGTTTATCTGTTAGTAATATTTCAACATACCAACCACAAATTTGACTTCCTAAGGTATTACTTGGGTTGACCATATTTCCTTGAATGGTAATAGATCCATCTGGATTATGACATAATTGTATTCCATAATCTACATCAAAAATATCAAATTCATCAATTTGTAACGCTGTAGTATCTAACCAAAAAGATGAGTTAACACTAGTTCCTTCAGAACTCGCATTGATTAAACATCCTCCACAAGATTCTTCAATTAACACGTTGGTTTTATCTAAACAAACCTCATCAATAAAAATGTCATCTCCTCCTGTCCAATCTGCAAATTCAATTCTTACATAACTTGTATTGGAAGGTACTGTAAAGACAATAGAATATTGCTGCCAAGAGGTAGTTAAACTAGCATTTGGATATAATTGACCTAAAAAGTTATCACTTGCATCATAAAAAATAACTACTCCAGGTGACCAATCTCTTGCAACGGCAGCTTTTGCCCAAAAAGTTAATTGATAGGTTGAATCCGTATCTAAAGTAAAATTTCTATATACATTATCTCCTGAATTTACTAATTCTATAGAATTAGTAGCAGTATAAGATTCGGAAGAAGTCACAGCTCCGCCCCCAGTTTGCCAGTCTGTTAAGCCATTTTCAAAACTTGAATTACTTACCATTCCACAATTATTATCAAAATATAAACCTGCATCTATATCATAATTATCTCCTCCATTTCCATTGACAATTACATAACCTGTGGTAGTATTAGCATCTGAATCCGTAGCTTCTGTTCCTCCATTATCTTCTGGAGAAAGATTATAACCAACTGGTTCTATAAATTCTACAATATAATCGCCTG
>JAHDII010000299.1 GCA_020630895.1 Saprospiraceae bacterium | reverse complement strand
GTTGTGTTAACTATGTGGTTCCTCTATTTATTTGTCGCCAAATTGATATGACCATTCTAATAGGAAATAAAAAAGAAACAATAATAGCTCCTACGCCAAATAAAAGCATTTCTGCCCTAATATAAGAATGCATTTTATTTTGTTGGTCATGGCTACCAGAACCAAAAGCATTTTCCCAATCTGTATCTAATAAATTATCTAAAAAAGTTTGAAAATTATTAACGGACTGAAACAGGTAAGCCAATAAGGGAATACATAAAAAAATCAATACTAATTTTAGCCAATTTATTTTAGCTAGAAATGTATGTTTCAATAGAAAAATATATCGCGTCAATGTAATTAATACAACAATAAAAACTATATTTTCTATTAAAAATTGATAATTATCAACGGAACTGACAATGGGGTATAAAATTCCTACTACTACTAGTGCTGTAATAATCCACCAAATTATTTCTAACCTTATTTTTAAATTTAAATTATTTTTCATTGCATTTTTTTTAGCCAAATATTAATGATTTTTTATCCACTCTGTTCCATCATAAACTAAAACAGGATTTGACATATCTCTTAATTTGATCAATAAATTATTATCCGTAGGTAATTCATTAAAAGGTTTCCAAATTTTCATAGAATGATATTCAATAATCAACCACCCTGCAAAAATATCATAAATAAAAATGAATGGAGTATTTTCTCCATCAATCTGAAAATGATCAATATAAAATTCGACTCTTGGATCTATTGAATTTACAGAAATTGTTGTTGAAGGTAATCCTTTTTGAGAGAGAACCATATATTTATGATAATAAGTAGAATCTTTTTCTGTTTTACTTGTTACATTCAATTCTACTTGAATATTATCATCTAATTGCTCAACATTTTTTCCATTGGTATTACAAGAAATTAGCCAACAAATACTTGCTATATTTAAAATTAATAATAATATTATTTTGTTTTTTTTCATCCTTTCAAAAGTTTTTTTGAATACAAAATATAAATGAAGTTTAAAATTAAAAGAAAATTAAAAAGAAAAATAGTATCTATCCTTTTCAAGACCTACATTTGTTTTAATTTTACGATATCCATTATATAAATCAATGAATCATGATAAGAATACTAGCCAATGATGGTATCCATGAAGATGGAAAAACATTGCTTGAAGAAGCCGGTTATGAAGTTATTACCGATAAAATTCCTCAAGAAGAATTAATTGAAAAGTTACCTAACTTTGATGTTATTATTATTAGAAGTGCAACTAAAGTTCGTAAAGATTTAATTGATGCTTGTCCTAATTTAAAAATTATTGCACGTGCTGGTGTAGGTATTGATAATATTGATCATGAATACGCCAGAAGTGTAGGAAAAGTGGTTATTAATACTCCTGCTGCCTCTTCACAATCTGTTGCAGAACTCACATTTGCTCATATTTTTTCTTTATCTAGATATTTATATGATGCGAATAGAAAGATGCCTAGCCAAGGAGATAGTCAATTTAAAAAATTAAAAAAATCTTATTCCGCAGGTGTTCAATTAAGAGGAAAAACAATTGGAATTATTGGTTTTGGAAGAATTGGTCAAGAAGTAGCTAGAATTGCTTTAGGCTTAGGAATGAATATTTTACCTGTTGATCCTTATGTAGAAACAGCTTCTATTTCATTAGCTGCTCCAGGTAATGATGCTGCATTCACTGTAAATTTAAGAACAGTAGAAATGGAACTCATGCTTTCAAAAGCAGACTTTATAACGGTACATGTTCCTGGAGGAAATGTTTTAGGACATGATCAAATTGCAAAAATGAAAAATGGTGTTCGTTTAGTGAATACTTCTAGAGGTGGTGTTATTAGTGAAGATGCTTTATTAGAGGGATTAAACTCTGGTAAAATTGCTGGAGCAGGTTTGGATGTTTTTGTAGGAGAACCTACACCTAAAAAAGAATTATTAGAACACCCTTTAATTTCTGTAACGCCACATATAGGTGCTTCAACGCTTCAAGCTCAAAGTAATATCGGTTTAGAATTAGCTGATAAAATTTTAGCTCATTTTGGAGATGATAAATAAATATTAGATGTAAGACATTTAGACACTAGATGCTAGACTAGGATTAAGTCTAGCATCTAGTGTCTATAACTCATAATTTTCTCTTTTACCAAGCCAATTATCAAAGAAACTAATCACTTTTTTGTTCTTGTAAAAAATATTTCCCAATAATAATTGCCACTAAAAAAGTAGTATATAATTGTCCTATAATTGCTCCTATAATTGCCAGTGATTTTGCAATAGAATTTTGAGGAGTAATATCTCCAAAGCCTACTGTAGTTAATGTTACAAAACTAAAATAGATATAATTATAAAAATTGGTGTCTTTAGGCAAATTAAAAGCATTTTCTACAAAAACGCTAGCCAAAGAATATACCAAAGCTCCTAAGATACCTAAAATTAAATATCCTGAAATACAAGCAAAAATAGTATTGACGTCAACATTCTTTTCTTTAAATAAGAATTGCAATATTTTAATAAACAAATAAGTAAAAAAAAGGAGATTAGTTATAGCACTTATAAATCCAATAGTATTACTTGTACCATCATTAAAAATAAATAAACCACAAGCTATTGTTCCTAAAAAGAGAGAAAAAATTAACTCTCTCTTACTCATTGTTGTATAGATTGCTCCTAATAAGATAACTAATGCAAAAATAACATCTAAAAAAACCCAACCTAGGCTAAATATTTCAGAAAAAGGAGGAACGATTAATAATAATATTAATGCCACCATGAATGCAAAATAATTCGGATGGTGGTAATTATGATGTAATTGTTTATAAATAAAGTTGACCAATTTGAATCGTTTTAATTATTTTTAAACAAAAAAAATATAGATTTGGCAAGAAACAAATACAAAAATATTCTTTATAAAAACTTTAACATTTAGATTTAAAGCCTTGAAATTCTGTCAATTTTGAGGCTTTTTGTCTATTTATTAAATAATTAATTGATTCAACAAAGATAACAAATTAGGATATTTCATATTATTATAATAATTTTGAATAGCAGCGAATCAAAAAAACTTCACATTTTATTGAGATAAATCAACAAAATAAAAATTGGCACAATAACGGTATATAGAATATATAAAACAATATAATCGTTTTAATAGTATCATAATATAATGGATTATAATTCATGCCAAAAGGACTAATAACAAAAATATTAATCATATTCTTAGCAATAGCTATATGGAATTCTTGTTCTTCTGTAACTCAGCGAATAGAGGGTTTTTCTATTCATGGAATTGACGTATCTCATCATCAAAAACATATTGAATGGGATAGTGTTGCAGCTCAAAATAATATTCAATTTGCTTTTGTAAAGGCAACGGAAGGTTTTACCTTTCAAGATAGTTTATTTTGTTATAATTGGAGTCAGATTGAAAAAGTAGGTTTGTTAAGAGGGGCTTATCATTTTTATCGTCCTAATATGAGTCCTATTTTACAAGCTATTAATTTTACTTCATTGGTCAATTTAAGTGTAGGCGATTTACCTCCTGTTTTAGATTTTGAGGTTGTAGGAAATCAAACTCATGCTAATTTAATTCGTGATTTACAAACATGGCTCACTATTGTAGAAGATTATTATGATATTCGTCCAATAATTTATACCAATCAAAAAATGTATCATAAATATATTAAAGGACATTTTGACAATTATCCTCTTTGGATTGCTCGATATAATACGATTGAGCCAGAAATGTCTTTCCAGCAAGATTGGACTTTTTGGCAATATGGTAATCGAGGTCGCATTAATGGAATTCAAGGAGATGTAGATTTTAATGTTTTTCAAGGAAATTTAGAAGATTTACATCAACTCACTTTAAGCCCTAAAGATACGATTCAACCCTCTCTTTCTTTGACTTCATCTGTTCCTTTACTTTAGGTACCCCCTAAGGAATAATTACATTTAATACTTTTTCTAAGATATAAAATTCACAAGGAGTTTCTCCTAA
>JAHDII010000298.1 GCA_020630895.1 Saprospiraceae bacterium | reverse complement strand
TTTCAAACTTTTTTCACGTTAAGAATTGAATACAGTCGTGATTTTTGGTTCTTTTGTTTCAAGACAAAAGAACAAAGAAAATAAACAACAACCTTTTTACAAAAAACATTCAACAATTTCTAAATAAATACAATTACAACACCCAAGGAATCACTGCCTTCCTTTCCTTCGGATAATTTTCAAAATTATCATGGTACCACTTATGATGGGCTAATGCTCTTGGAATTAAATTGCACATGGTCCAGATAGGAAAAGATAAAATAGGTAAAGAAAATGCCATAAGAGCAAAACCCAGCCATTCTATAATTTCTCCCATTAAATTAGGACAAGAAACATAATTAAATAATTTTCCTTTAGGAATAGTATAACCCTTATTTTTATCATTCCTTAAATGAATTAAAACATGATCAGATTGATTATTAATAATAAAACCAGCAAAAAATAAAATAAAACCTATAATAAATGGATATGAATAATACCAAGAAGAAGCATAATAAGAAAAATTCCCTAAATAATATCCACAAATAAATCCATTAATACTATTAAAGAAAATAGCAAATATCATAATAATAATAGGCATCTTTTTCCCTTTTGTTTGAATTCTTAAAGGAAATATAATAGTCCTATTAAAATAATGAATAATCCATAATAAAACTAAAAAAGATGCAATATGAGTTTTTTCTCCTGTTCCAATAAAAAATAGAATAGGGCAAACCAATAATGCAGGAAGTTCCATCAAAAACCAAGCGAGTTTATTATCAATCATAGGACCCCATGTAGTTTTTGAATGCCTACCATAGGGAGCCTTGATTTTTAAATTGATAACAAAAACAAGAAATGCAATGCCAATCCAAATTTCAACAAAGGAATAAAACAATGATTCTGATAAAAACATAAATTTATTTTAAAATGATCACAAAACTAAACGAATAGGATCTCATTTTGTATTTTTGCCCCTCGAAAATAGAATTCAATGTCAAAATATCTTGAAGAGTTAAATGATGTACAACGAAAAGCTGTAACTACCATAACAGGACCAGTTATGGTAATCGCTGGTCCTGGATCGGGCAAAACTAGAGTATTAACCTATAGAATAGCCCACATGATTAACTCTGGTGTAGCTCCTTATTCTATTTTAGCCTTAACTTTTACCAATAAGGCAGCTAAAGAAATGAAAATTAGAATAGAAAAAGTAGTTGGTGATAAAGCAAGATATGTTTGGGCAGGTACTTTTCACTCTATTTTTGCTAGAATCTTACGTTCTGAAGCAGAAAAAATTGCTTACCCCTCAGATTTTACTATTTATGATACAGATGATTCTAAAAGTTTGGTAAAAACAATTATCAAAGAATTAAATCTCAATAAAGATAATTATAATGTGAATGTCATTAGAAATAGAATTTCTAGTGCAAAAAGTAATCTCATTCCTCCTAAAGCTTATAAAGAGAATGAAACGTTAATGATGGAGGATAAATTAGCAAAACGTCCATATTTCTATAAAATATATACAGAATATATTAAACGATGCAAGCGAGCAGGAGCAATGGATTTTGATGATTTATTGTATCAATTTTATTATCTATTACATTTAAACCCAGATCAAGTTTTAGAAAAGTATCAAGAAAAATTTCAATATCTTTTAGTAGATGAGTTTCAAGACACGAACTTTTTACAATATGCCATTATTAAAAAATTAATCAATTATAAAAATAGTCCTAAAAATATTTGTGTTGTAGGAGATGATGCACAATCTATTTATGCTTTTAGAGGTGCTACAATTGATAATATATTAGATTTTGAAAAAGATTATAAAAACTTACAAACATTTAAATTAGAACAAAATTATAGATCTACAAGTCATATTGTTCAAGCAGCAAATCAAGTGATTCTTTATAATAAAAAACAACTCCAAAAAAAGATTTGGTCAGACAAAGGAACGGGGCAAAAAATTAAATTGATAAAAGCGGTAACAGATAGTGAAGAAAGTAAAAGAGTCGCAGATTTAGTTCTAGAACAAAAAACTAGAAATCATCTAAGAAATAGTGATATTGCTATTTTGTATAGAACCAATTCTCAGTCAAGATCTTTTGAAGAAGCATTAAGGAGATACAATATTCCTTATAAAGTTTATGGAGGCACTTCATTCTATCAGCGTAAAGAGATTAAAGATTTTTTATCTTATCTAAGAGCTATTATTAATCCATTAGATGAGGAAGCCTTAAAAAGAATTATTAATTTTCCTAGAAGAGGTATTGGAAAAACAACGATTGATAAAATAAGTAATTATGCTGCTAAAAGCGATATTCCTATTTGGATAGGTTTTAAAGATGTAGCACTAGGACCTGTTGCAAGGAAAAATATTGATAAATTCGTGAGTATGATGTCCGCTTTTGCCAATAGAGCAAATACAGCAACAGCTTACGAATTAGCAATGTATGTAGCAAAACAATCTGGAATATTAGATTTCTATAAAAAAGATACAACAATAGAAGGGCTGAATCGCCTAGAAAATTTGAATGCTCTTTTAGATGCAATTAAAGATTTTGTTGATGATGATGAAATTATTGATGATGCTACAATGCCTGAAAAAACTTTAGCCGCGTACTTACAAAGCATAGCACTTTATACAGATTTAGATGATAGTGATGAAAACAATTTAGATAAAATTACTCTAATGACAACTCATGCTGCTAAAGGCTTAGAATTTCCTTCTGTCTTTGTGGTAGGATTAGAAGAAGACTTATTTCCTAGTTTTATGGCAAAAACGGAAGCTCATGGCATTGAAGAAGAACGAAGACTTTTTTATGTAGCAATCACTAGAGCTGAAGAATTTTTGACACTTTCTTTCGCAAAATCTAGATATTCTTATGGAAAAATAAGATATAACAACCCTAGTAGATTTTTAGATGAAATTCACCAAGAACATTTAGATGGAACATTAACTTCTAGTTCTAATAGTTTTAATAATAATTCTTATAATTCTCCTCCTGGACCTTCAAAATTAATTGGAAATTTTAAGGTGTCACAAAAAAAAGAAGCTGCAATAAATATAAATCCTAAAGATTTTAAACCTAGCTCTAGCCATTTAATTCAGACAGGACAAAAAGTGTTGCACCTTCGTTTTGGAGAAGGAAAAATAATTGCGATAGATGGAAAAGGAGATAATAGAGTAGCAACAATACAGTTTCCATCTATAGGACAAAAACGGCTCATGCTTAAATTTGCGAAATTACAAATTCTATAATTATTATATCAATGAAGAAAATTATTGTAGCAATAGACGGCTTTTCTTCTTGTGGGAAAAGTACTTTAGCAAAAGATTTAGCTAAAAAACTCAAATATATTTATGTTGATACAGGAGCAATGTATAGAGCAGTTACTCTTTTTTTTCTTCGCCATAATATTGATCTAAATAACACGTTAGAAGTAAGTAGAGCATTAGATAAAATTCAAATATCATTTAGAAATTTCAATGGTGAAAATACTACATTCTTAAATGATGAGAATGTAGAAGATGAAATTCGACAAATGACGGTCTCAAATGCTGTAAGCCAAATAGCAGCCATTTCTCTAGTCCGAAAGACTATGGTAGAGCAACAACGCGAAATGGGAAAGCAAAAAGGTTTGGTTATGGATGGTAGAGATATAGGAACTGTAGTCTTTCCTAATGCTGAACTTAAAATATTCCTCACTGCTGATACTGAAATTAGAGCAAAAAGACGGCTAGATGAAATGATAAATAAAGGAATAGATATTTCCTTCCAAGAAATTAAGAAAAATTTAAGAAAAAGGGATCGCATTGATTCTACAAGAAAAGATAGTCCCCTTAGAAAAGCTTCAGATGCTATCGAAATAGACAATACAGAACTTACAAAAGACAAACAATTGCAAGAGGTTCTTTTTTTAGCTTGGGAACAAATAAATATGGATGTTTTATAATTATACATCTTGTTCCTAAAAAAATCATTCAATACTTGCAAATAAAAGAGTGTTATTTTCTTTTTGG
>JAHDII010000297.1 GCA_020630895.1 Saprospiraceae bacterium | reverse complement strand
GTTGGAATTATTACAGTTGATAATAATGAATATTATGGATTAGTTGTTCATGGTATTAATATGGATGCTAGCACAGGACAAGCATATTTAAAAGTAAAAGATCCTTTTAATATTGGTCCTCGTAATATTTTTGATGTCAATCAATCTGGAACAGAATACAATGTTCCTTATAATGTTTTCATGATAAGAAGTATGGAAGCTGCTGCTGCTAGAGGGAAAAGAGTATTTTTAGTAACACCTCCCTATGGTCAATTATATTAATAACAACAACATTAACGGTTTATGTATGAACCGTTAATGTTGTTTAAATTTTCAATCAATGAAAAATTTATTTCAATTATTCTTTTTGATTTTATTCTTCTGTCATGTTTCTAGTAATATGATAGCACAAGCATTTGTTTTTCAACATGAAGCTACCACATCTAATATAAAATCAAATTATACTACAATCGATCATACTTCCTTAAATGGAAAATCAAATATGGTTTTAATTGTAACTCCTATCACTAAAACAGGAACTAATAATTCTAGTGAAATTGGAGTAAAATATACTAGTGGAAAATGGACTATTTATAATTTGAATACTGCTGCTAAAATTCCTGCTGGACAAAAATTTAATGTCATGGCTGCAGATCCTACAAAAAATAAAAATGCTTTTACACATAAAACATCAAGCAGTAATATTGATCCATTAAAAAAGCATCATACCAAACTTAGCAGTCCTGTAAGTGTAAGTAATACTTATGCGTTTATTACTCCTTTAGTGAAAAGTAGAACAGGTAGAGATCCTAGAACAGGAAAAATAATACAAACTAAAGGAAAAATAAATAATAAAGCTACTGCGGTATGGCTTTCAGGTAGCCAATGGAGAATTTATAATGTAGATCAATCGGCTATGCCATCAGGAGTTAATTTTAATATTATTTTAATAGAAAAAAATACGATTGATAGCAAAAAATGGGGAATTTCAGGAAGTACACATTTACATAAAAACACCCTATCATCTACAACAAGTTACTTAGCTAAAACAGCAGCTAAAGATGATTTAATTTTTGCTACCCAAGCTTGGATAAGTGGTCGTAATTCAAAAACAATTTCTGTAGGGCATTCTGGATCAAAAGGATATTTAAAATCCAATATTTCTACTTCAAAAATACCTATCAATACAGGTTATAATATAGCTATTATTAAAAAGCCTTTACAATTTGCAGTATTAAAACCACAAGGTGAATTTTCAACAGTAGGAACAAATAAACCTATATCAACGGTTCACATGGCTAAAATTGATCCTAATAAATTTAGGAACATTTATACGCTAGATCCAGGTAAAATGGTTTTAGCTCCTTCTGGAGGTTCGAGCAGTGGAAATAATGAAGAAGCCGAAGAAATAGACGAGTCTATTAAAGGTCCAAATAAAATGGCAGGGGAAAATATTGTAGATTTATTTGGAGAGGATTTAGCTAACAAGTTAAATATTAAACAAGAAATATTTAAAGATAAAAATGATGCTCTAGGGTTTTATTATTACTTACCTAAAAATTATACACTAGAATGGGATAAAACCAATCAAAAATATGCTTTTTATATTCAATATTTAACTACTGAAGAAGGGGAAGAAGAAAAAATAAAAGTAACATTAAGATTAACCCCTAATTTAAATTTAAATGATTTAACTATTGCTCAATCGATGCTAAAAGCTAAAAAAGGAAGTAATGCCATTTTAGTTCCTATGATTATTAAAGAGCGTGAAGTTATTTTAGAAAATTTAAAAAATATTAATGGAGTAAAACAGGAAAGCATTATTATAAGTTTATCAGATGATAATATTTCTGATCCTATCACCATAGAATGGATCATGCAAGGAACAGGTTCTGTAGATGATTTTGTAAATTCTTTATTTAGTGGTTTGGGATATGAAGGAACACTGAATTATCATCCTTATGGCGAAGAGCAAGTAGATGAAAAATACATTGCAGCTATAAAAATAAAAGTCAATGATGAAAAAACTTATGGAGGTCTTGTAGAATTTCAACAAACAAATGAAATTACGAATGGTTTTAAAAATAGTATGGACTATCCCATGAAACCACGTGAAATTATTTTACTCAGAAAAAAATCAAATAAATATAAAATGCAAAGCATTGATTTAAATATGAATCAAATTGATGCTAATAATGTTTCTGATCCTTTAACTGATGATGTAATTTCTAAATTTCAAGGAGATAAAATTGAAAAATTATGGATCACTTTTGATCTCATTGATTGCGAACTTTGTGATGAAGCCGTAAAATTAAAATTAATGGGCGGAGCTAGCGGAAATTTCAAAAAAGATTTAGAAGTATTAATTCTTCCTAATATTTTAGAATCTGTAAATGGCTCTATGTTGATTATTGATTTTCGCTCACCTATGACCGCTCCAGGAGGAGATGGTACAGAAGTGTTTAAATTAAAAATTACTGAAGATAATATTGGAGATGATCATAAAGTAGGAGGTTTTTATCTTTCTGAAGGAGCTCCTTTAAATTATGAATACAAAATTACTCTAGCCACAGATGATGATTTTCTAGAATCAGAATGGATTTCAAAAGAAGATTCTGGAGGAATGAGATTTTTAATAAATAAATCAATTATTTCTGAAGCTTTAGGACTTGAAGAAAATGACGATAATGGAGAAACAGACGATAATGATGGAGAATAAAAAAATAATTCAATATAGTTTTTTATTTATAATTTGGATACTCAGTTTGCAGGTTGGATTTTCCCAACCTGTAAATGCCCCTATTGGTGTTTCTCAAAATCGACAAATTTATAAAGATCTCACTAAAAAAAATACATACTATTTTTCTCCAGGAAAAATTAATGTAAAAAAAGATAATGAAGGAAAACCCCAAATGGTTTTATTATCTTTAAGATATACTGGAACACATTGTTATAATGATATAGATGAAAAAAGATTTTTCAATCAGTTTCAAGTAGAAATGGAAATGGAGCGAACGGATAAAGATATCGTCAAATTAATGAAAAAAGATTTATCTCTTCCAAGTTATGCAAAATTAAAACCTTTACCTATTCAATATATTCAATCCAATTTATTAGTTCCTGTGGCAAATGCACAAGGAGATTATGAATATAAAAAATTAGGTGTGGGCTCTTCTAGTGAAGAAGCCAAAAGTAATACTTATGATTTTTGGGAAAGTAGAATTTTTACCATTATGCTAGAAGCTCATGAAGCAGCCTTATTACAAGAACAAATAGAAAAGGATAAATTAGGAATTAGTTTTACTTATACTTTTCATGCTCAAATGGCAGATGTAGAAGGCTCTGATTATTATCTTTCTGGAGATAAAGAAGTTACGGAAGAAATAAAAGATGCTATTGAAAGTTCAGGAATCGGTTCTAAAGATACTCTAGTTTATTTACAAGCGGTTCATAGTGAAGCAGCGGCTCTTTATCCCGATATTGAAAAATATCCAGAAATTATTCAACTCATTGATGTGAATGAAAAAATGCCTCCTGCTTATGCTGCTTTAGAAGTTCGTTGTTATGATTTTAAAGATAATCTTCGTCCAGATATTTTTATGAAAACTTTAGAAATTGAAGCAACAGGAGTGAGTGAAAAACCTGTCAAAACAAAAATATCTTTCAAAAATTCAAAACCTGATTTACATACTTATTTTGTAAAATTCAAATATGCTATTTTAATGGATCGTCCTATCAAATATCGGGTTCTTTCTTATGATATGGAAGGTAATGAAGATATAGGAGAATGGATAGAAAAAGATATTTGTACAAGTTTAATTGATATCACTACAAAAGTAGAAGAAAATGATATTTCAAATTATAATTTAGATTTTGAAATCAATCGTGAAAAAATATTTAATGACAGTAGTCTTATTTCTAAAATAGATGTAATTATTCAATATCAATTGAATGAAGATATATTATATCAAAAAATGACATTTGAAAAAGATAAAGAATTATTTTTTCAATCCCTAGAATTAAAATATAATATAAATAT
>JAHDII010000296.1 GCA_020630895.1 Saprospiraceae bacterium | reverse complement strand
AAAATAATATTACTACAATTTCTAAAGCTATTCAAGAATTAGAACGATCTTTTAAAGGTAAAGGCTTAGAAATCATTATTGTAGATGATGGTAGCACAGATGATACTGCAAGTAAATGTAACTCTATCCTTAAAAATAATCTAAACGATTCAACTCAATTTCAACTCATTACTAATTCAGAAAATAAAGGAAAAGGCTCTGTTCTTCAACAAGGAGTAGCTGCGGCAACAGGAGATTTTATTTTGACTTTAGATGCTGATATGGCAACTCGTCCTACAGATCTTATTAAGTGGTTATCATTACAAGAAAATCGTACTTTTTCTACAGATAAAATATTAATTGCTTCTAGAGAACATGAAGATACACAACAATCAGGAAAAGGATTCAGAAGATTTATTGGATTAGTTTATAATTTTATTATTCAACTTTTCACAAATCTTCCTTTTGCAGACACTCAATGTGGATTTAAATTATATCCTGCTGCTATTGCCCAACCTTTATTTGCTCAAATGAAGACAAAAGGCTGGGCTCATGATATAGAAATTTTATATCGTGCTAAATTACAAGGAATTCCTATTCAAGCCATGCCTGTAAAATGGATACATCAGGAAGAATCTAAAATTAATGTACTAAGCGATAGTTTTAAAATGTTTTTTCAAACAGTCGCTATTTCTGCTCGCCTGAATTGGGAATATTTTATCACTCAACCTATTCAAGAATTAAAAAACAAATCTTTTAATCCAATAGATCCTTCATATTACAGATTATTATTTGTAACAATTGCTACTTTTCTTTTCTTTTTGATGCCCTTCCTTAGTTTTGATTATGGAATAACAGCAGATGAGGAGGATCAAAAAATTTATGGAGAATTAGTATTAGAACATTATAAAACTTATGGAGAGTTTACCAAAGAATTAGATGGCAAAGATGCTAATGCTATGAATTATAGAAACCTTCAATATTATGGTGGTTTGTTTGATTATAGCTGTGCTTGGTTGAATCAAAATATTGGAGGTTTAGATGAATGGGATATGCGTCATTTACTCAATTCTTTTGTAGGATTTTTGCTGATTCTTTTTACAGGTTTAGCTGCAAGAGCAATGAGTAATCAATGGAGAATTGCATTCTTTGCTTTATTATTTATGGCCTTATCTCCTCGTATTTTTGGACATTCAATGAATAATCCTAAAGATATTCCATTTGCTGCTGCTTATGCTTTTACACTTTTATATCTTATTAAGTTTTTTAAACAACTTCCCTTTATAAGTAGCAAAACAGTCATCATGCTCATTATTGGAATTGCAGCAGCTATTAATGTTAGAGTTGGAGGTATATTATTAATTGCATATTTTGGATTATTTTCTTTGATTGCTCTTTTTGTTAAAGAAGAAATGAAAATAAAACTCAAAACACCTAAATCATTAATAAAATATGTTGTAGTAGCTTTTATCATCGTCTTTTTTAGTTATATGGGAGGTTTATTATTTTGGCCTTATGGTATGCAAGCTCCCTTCAAAAATCCATTAACAGCTCTAGGAGAAATGTCTAATTTTTCTGTAGGAATTAGAATGTTATTTGAAGGAACTCACCATTGGTCAGATAAATTACCTTGGTACTATATTCCTAAATGGTTTATGATTGCTAGTCCTCTTTTCTTAATTATAGGTTGGATATTGTTTATCATTTTTGCGGCATTAAAATTTAAAACAATTGATAATAAATTTTTAATGGGTATAGTTGCTTTTGTAGCATTATTTCCTCCTACATACGCTATATATAAAGATTCTGCTTTATACGATGGTATTCGTCATTTTCTGTTTATTTACCCTCCTTTAGCTATTTTAGCAGCTTGGGCATGGCAACAATTAATTACTTTTGATGCAGAAAAAAAATGGCTCAAATGGGGCAGCTCAGGAGTATTAGGTATTTTATTCATTCTACCTATTTTATGGATGGTCAAAAGTCATCCATATCAATATATTTATTTCAATGAATTAGCTGGAGGTTTAAAGGGAGCTTATAAAAGTTATGAAACAGATTATTGGATGGTTTCAACCAGAGAAGCTACAAAATGGCTATGTGAAAACGATGAAAACATTAAAGATGGTTCAAAAAAAGTGTACATAAAAACAAGTGCTATTTCTGCTGTACAAGCCTATGCCAAAAGATTTAGTCCACAACCTGATTCTGTAAAAACAGGATATTATAATTTTAGAGATCGACAAAAATATTTTTCGAATTATGATATTTTTACTTCTAGATTTATTAATAATAAATTATTAGATTCTGGATCTTTCCCTTCTCATCAACCCATTCATACCATTGAAATAGATGGTGTTCCTTTAGTGGCTGTAAGTAAAAGAGGAACTCCTTATGATTATCAAGCATTTCAAGCTGAACAAAAAAAGGATTTTACTACAGCTATAGATTTATATAAAAAAGAACTTGCAGAAGATCCTAAAAATGATGCGGCTTTATTAGGTATTTCTCGTTGTTATCTGAGTTTAAGAGATTTTCCAAATGTAAAAATATATTTAGATCAATTATTAAATTTATCAGATACCTATATCAATGGTTTGCTGCTAAAAGGTGCTTATGAGCAAAATACTGGAGATGTAGCGAATGCAGAACTAACCTATAAAAAAATTAATCAATTAAGTTATAAAGAGCCGAGTTCTTATATCAATTTAATAAATATTAAATTGCAACAACAAAATGGTAGAGAAGCCTTAAATTATTTTGAAAAATATGATGCTGTTTCAGGTAGTAGAAAAGACCTTTATGATAAAATGGCTCCTTTAGCTCAACAATTAGGAGACATGAAATTATATCATTATTTTTCTGCTAAACAAGCTTATTTTAAAGGAGATGGTACAACGACTTTAAATCATTTGAATCAATGTTTTGAAATTGATCCTAATTATAAACAAGCGAAAAAATTTAAAATACAAGTAGATAAAGCTATTGAAAAATCTAAACAAAGAAATAAAACACAATAATGGATTTAAAAGAATTAAATAACGGTGTTAATCCACATCAACATTGGTATTATCAATCTAAAATAATTCCATTATATCATTATTTTGAATCCGTTTCAAAAACAATAACTCATCCTATAAATATTATTGATTTTGGATCGGGTTCTGGATTTTTTGCTATAGAATTACTTAAAAAATATCCTAATAAAATAAAAAAAGTATATTTAATTGATATTGAATATACTGATGAAGAAATTCAAAAAACAAAAGGGACATCCATTGAAAAATATAAATTTCTTCCTCAAGGATTAGAAAATAATATCGTTTTAATGATGGATGTTTTAGAACATATCGAAAAAGATATTGAGGTGTTAAAAGAGATAAAATCACAAGTAGGAAAAAATACTCGCTATTTTGCTACTGTTCCTGCTTTTATGAGTTTATGGTCAGGACATGACGTATATTTAGGACATTACAGAAGATACACTTCGAGTACATTTAATCATATTTTTACTACGGCAAATTTTAAAATTGACAAACAATATTATATGTTTGCTTTAATTTTTCCTATTGCATTTATTGTTAGAAAAATAAAAAATATTTTTACAGATACAAAAAATCCAACGTCTTCAGATATGTCTGCTCCTCCCTATATCATTAATACGTTTCTTAAACTATATCATAAAATAGAAATGTATTTTTGCAAAAAAAATAAATGGGCAGGTTTAACTTGTGTTGCTGAAGGAATTATAAAAGAATAAATTATGCTTGAAAAGAAAATAGAAATTCTTAATCATAAAAAATCTGAAGCTTTATTAGGTGGAGGAAAAAATAGAATTGAAAAACAACATCAAAAAGGAAAATTAACCGCAAGAGAAAGAATTCATTTTTTATTAGATGAAGGTTCTTTTGAAGAAATTGGAATGTTAGTCACTCATCGTACTACGGATTTCGATATGGACAAACAAATTTTCTTAGGAGATGGTGTAGTAACGGGGTATGGAACTATTCAGCAACGTCTTGTGTATGTTTTTGCTCAGGACTT
>JAHDII010000295.1 GCA_020630895.1 Saprospiraceae bacterium | reverse complement strand
TGTAAGTAAATAATCTTCTTTTAAAGGTTGTGGGGCTAGTTTAGGATAAATACATGATGAGCCTAAAAACAATAATTTTTGTACTTGATTTTTATATGATGAATGGATGACATTAGATTGTATCATTATATTTTCATAAATAAAATCTGCACGATATATATTATTGGCTAATATTCCTCCTACTTTTGCTGCAGCTAAAAAAACATAATCAGGTTTTTCTTTTTCAAAAAATTGAGCTACTGCTTGTTGATTTCTTAAATCTAATTCCTTAGAAGTTTTAGTAATAATATCATTATACCCTTCTAGCTTTAATTTCCTAACAATAGCAGAACCTACCATTCCTCGATGTCCTGCTACATATATTTTTCCATTTTTATCCATCCTAATTAAAAGAATTTATTCAAATTCATTTTTAATTTTAAAACCTCCTTCTGCCAAATATTTTTCTTTTTCAAAAAGTTGGATATCACTTTGTACCATTTCTTTGACCAAATCTTGTAAATTATATTTAGGCTCCCATCCTAATTTAGTTTTTGCATTAGTTGGATCTCCTATTAATAATTCTACTTCTGTTGGTCGGTAATAACTTGCATCTACAGCCACAACTTCTTTTCCTATCTCTATTTGATAAGATGGATGAGAACATGATTTTATATATCCTTTTTCAGCAATTCCTGTTCCCTTAAATTCTAATTCAATTCCTATTTCAGCAAAAGACATTTTTACAAAATCTCTAACACTCGTAGTTACTCCTGTAGCTATAACAAAATCTTCTGCCTTTTGTTGTTGTAACATAAGCCATTGCACTTCTACATAGTCTTTAGCATGTCCCCAATCTCGTTTAGCATCTAAATTTCCTAGATATATTTTTTCTTGAAGTCCTAAACCTATTTTAGCTGTGGCTCTTGTAATTTTTCGAGTTACAAAAGTTTCGCCACGCATAGGAGATTCATGATTGAATAAAATTCCATTACAAGCATAAATCCCATAGGCTTCTCTATAATTGACAGTAATCCAATAAGCGTAGAGTTTTGCTACTGCATAAGGCGAACGAGGGTAAAAAGGAGTTGTTTCCTTTTGAGGAACTTCCTGAACTAAACCATATAATTCTGAAGTTGATGCTTGGTAGAATTTCGTCTTTTTTTCTAATTCTAAAATACGAATAGCTTCTAATATTCGTAGAGTTCCTATGGCATCTACATTAGCTGTATATTCAGGTGTATCGAAACTTACTTTTACATGAGACATTGCCCCTAAATTATAAATTTCATCTGGTTCTACTTCTTTAATAATACGAATTAAGTTTCCTGAATCTGTTAAATCTCCATAGTGTAGAATTAATTTTCTATTATCTACATGTGGATCCTGATATAGATGATCTATTCTTTCTGTATTAAATAAAGAACTCCTTCTTTTAATACCATGAACCTCGTATCCTTTTTTTAGTAAAAAAGAAGTAAGATAAGCTCCATCTTGTCCTGTTATCCCTGTAATTAATGCCTTTTTCATTCCCCTCTAAAAGTCGTAATATTTATTAGTTAATGCTGTTGTAATTCCAAAATAAAAATAGGTTGTCTTTAAAGGTTTTAAATCTATTGTTTCTACTTCTGGCAAAAAGTTTCTTAATGTTATTCCTGTTTCAATTCTTAAATTTGTTTTAGGGTTTACTATATACCCAATTTTCATATCTACATATAAAGTAGTAGAACGAACGCCTTGTGTTGTTGTATTATCTAGTTCTTGTTCAAAATCATTATAAGATTGAAAAATATCACTTCCCCAATTTGAATTTAATGTATCTCGTCCTTGTATAGCATACATCAATTCTAATTCCCCAAACCAACGATCCTTTTGATAATGAACTTTAGTCATAGATTCTACAAAATTAGCTCCTAGGGGATGAGTTAGTGATTGTCGATAATGAGAATAACTTCGCCCATCTCCTAAATGTGTATATATATAAGGTCTAGCAAAATTAAATTCAGTTAAAAATTTCAATCCTTCTACAAAGGTATCAAAAGATTTGAATCCTAATTGAAAAGCAAATTTATTAGCATACCATCCATCTGCTTTTAAAATATGCTCAAATTTAAACTCATCCATCATAAATTGAGAATATAACATCATCTTTTTCTTTATTTTATATGACAATGTTAGACCAATTAGAGCATTTCCTCTTGCAGATCCTGCTGCAAATTCTATAGGTCTATATAATATGATTGGATTCAGATAATCTATATTAAATCTTTCTACACTATCTTGATACACTACCGATTCAAATAATCCAATATTGAAATTTTTAGTCACATTAATAGATAAATAGTGTGAACTTACATATTTACTTGTAGTTTCTAAAGGATTTCGTCTATCTATATTTCTCATTTGGGTAAATAGATTGACATAATTTAATTTCCAAAAAGAGGTTCTTATTTTAAAAAATGGATAATTAAATGCATTATCAGATAATAACAACGAACGATATCCTTCTCCTATAAAATTTTTGCCATGTCCGAATTGGAAATTAAAAAACTCATTAGGTTGATATGTAATATTTCCTGATACATTAGCAAAATCATAGGCGGTATTTTCGGATGTAATAGAGTTGAAAACTTTAGGAGCTCCTTGTCCTGGAACTACTCCATATTCCTCAATCCAATCATTAACATATTGAGGGAATCTTGCTTGATTTTCATATAGATCAGAATAAAAAGTTAAATTTTTTCCTATATGCCCCATCAGTTGTATTCCTCTTGTATTAACGAATGGTAATAAATCTGAATCAGAAGTCGTTCCTGCTCTGATATCCATCAAAGGATTAAGGATGAGTGAATACTTATTGTTTTTATCTTTTACCTGTAAAAAATGATCGTTAAATGCTGCATTGAATAACCATCTTGTAAATTTTTTATCAATTTCTTTTTCAAATATTAGTGATTTTTGAACAGAATCCACTACTGTCCCTACTTCAAAATGATTATATGGCTTTATAGCTGTATGAATATTTCCTTCTAAAGAAAGAATACTTTTTTCTATTTTATCACCAAATGATGTTCCTAAAGGAATATTAACTACTTGAGCTATTGACTGAAAAAAAAGAAGGTTAAAAAAAATAAAGAAAAGTGAAAGCTCTTTTATTTTTCTATACATTATTAAAATATTTTAAACTGTAATAATTTTCGTATTGGTTTTACCCAACGAAAATATAAACTAGGTTTGAGACCATTAATACCCCAAGCTAATTTATCTTCTTTATTAGCTCTAACTCTATTAAAAAAATTAGCATTACTTAATCCCCCTGTTTTCATTTTCACCATTACTTCAGGAATGTAACCCATTTTAATTTTATGCTTATACATTAAGCGAAGCATGAGTTCATAATCTGCTGAATTTTTAAGATTAGTATTAAATCCTCCAAATTTGTCATATACGGATTTTCTAACAAAAAATGTAGGGTGAGGAGGCATCCAGCCTTGTAAAAATTTATTTCTGCTATAAGCTCCTGAACGCCAATTCCTAACAACTTTATTTTTATTATTGATATAGTCTAAATCTCCATAAACTCCATCAATATCTGAGCTCATAAAAAAAGCAGCGACTTTTTCAATGATATAAGGCGTCGCGTATATATCATCAGAATTTAATATTCCAATGATATCTCCTTGAGCCATTTCTAAACCTTTATTCATTGCAAAATATACTCCATTATCTGGTTCCGATATAGTTTGAGAAACATGAGGATAATTATTAATAATATTAAAAGTATTATCACTAGAGTTTCCATCAACAACTATATGTTCAATCTTATTATAAGATTGATTTTGAATGCATTGCAGTGTATTTGCAATGGTATGAGCACTATTATATGCTACTGTTATAATTGTAATTGTCATTCAATTACTTTTTCGCGTTCAAGAATTTATGTGTTTGGATCTTTTGTAAAGATAATTATGCCAAGCAAAAAATAGTTGTTTTTAAAGTTTTTTTCTACTTATTACACAATTTTCTAATACTAAAAGATCCATTTTTGTTCTTAAATAGCATTCTAAAGCATGTTCTGGAGTGTTTACAATGGGTTCATTTTCATTAAATGA
>JAHDII010000294.1 GCA_020630895.1 Saprospiraceae bacterium | reverse complement strand
GAAGTTGTCCAAAAATATGTTTTAGGTATCGATGAAGAGTGTAAATAATTTCTTCCGAAGAAGAAATTATTTATTCGATTAACACGAACAAAAAAATCTCACTTCTAATTTATTTTTTATTTAAAAACAACACATTTTCATAATATCTCTATTAATAAGATATAGCATAATATTTTGCTAATTAAAATCTTATTCATTAATTCTTTTATTATGAAAATAATTATTCAGTTATTAGCCATTCTATTAATTCTATTTAGTTATGCTTGCGAATCTAATATAAATTCAAGCTATCTTGAAGATGATAGTTTAAAACTAAGAAAACTTCAAGAAACAAATGATTCTAAATATAAAACTTCTATATGTGATGATTATATAGGAGGTCCACAAGATGGTTCGCCTGATGGTTGCTCTTCTACTGGTTGTCAAGGATTACTACACATTACTATTTCAAATTTACAATGTGAAAATGATGATTGTTATTTTACTTTTCGCAAATCTGAACCTAATTATGGTCCAGAAAATAATTTTACAACAAACTATCCTTGTTCATATAATAATTGGGGAGATATTTGCTTTGATCAAGAAGGCACCTATACTTTTGTTGTAGATTTAAATTCTGCTGGAATTCCTGCGGGAGATCCTAATTATGAACCAAATCATAGATATTATATTAACCCTCTATTAGGATATTGGCCTGATAATACAAATAATAGCGTTGATATTTCTTGGAGTGGTGCAGTTAATGGTAGCGTAACCTATACCTCAATAAATCCATCTCCAGAAAGTTTAGAAAAAATGAATAATATCATTCCCACTGGAGAATGTAATTAATTTTGATAATTATTTGACATTTTTATATGATATACAAAATATTTATCAATAAACATGATAAATACTTTGTATATTAAATTAAATATAAAATATTAAAATCATGAAAATACAACTCTACATTTTATTTATTCTTTTATTCATTCAAGTGCCAATAAATTCACAAAGTATTCTAGATGAAAACAATCAATGGAATATTAGATTTAGTTCTTTCGGTCCTACTATCAATACTCATGCTATAAGAGTTAATGGTGATATAGTTATTGACAATCAAACTTACAAAATTGTTCAAAGATCGGAAGACGAATTAAATACCAATTGGGAAAATCTAAATTATTACCTTAGAGAAGATGTAAATTCAAAAAAAATATATTTACATAATGGAAATTCTGAGCAACTTTTATATGATTTTAATCTTGAATTAGGAGATACTTTTAATATATCTCCACAGTGTACATTAATTGTAAATAATGTAGAATCAATAACTCTAAATAATGGATAAAAAAGAAAAAGATTAACTGTAGAAAATATAAATTTTGAAGAAATAAATTATTGGATAGAAGGTATAGGAAGTCATTATGGTATTTTAATTGATCATGAAGCGTTTCATTGTATGACAGATTACCCATATTCTTTACTTTGTTTTTCCAATAATGAATCTGTTTTATATCCTGAAAATTTTGGTGCTTGTTGGCTTACACCTACACAAGAGGTTATTTCAAATCAATCTATCACAATACAACCGAATCCTGTACAAGATAAATTAATCATTACAAATTCAAGCCAACAAAATGAAACCAATACTATTTCAATTTATTCCCTTCAAGGAATTCTATTAGAACAGAAAATTACAACTATCAATCAAACAGAAATAGATGTATCTTTTTTGAATCAAGGGATTTATTTTATTATCATAGAAAATAAAAATGGAGATTCGTTTTATCAAAAATTCATAAAAATTTAATTCATAATAATAAATTAAATCTTTATTTTTTGTCCTTGTAACAAAGTTTCTTCTGAAGGTAAAATTTCACAATTATCCCAAATACCTGTGATTAATGTTTTTGCATATTCAGAAGGTAAATTATTTTGTAGCATTAGTTCATTAGCTTTTTTATGATCATAATAAAAAGAATGATGTTGATATATTAAATTTCCTTTTTCATCTAAATCTATAATTAAATACCACACTCTAGGAGTGCCATCATTGGCAGGCATTCCAATTACTCCTGCATTTAACCAATGTTGATTATTTTTGGATTGAGAAAAAGGTAAGCCACAATGTCCCGCTACAATTAAATTAGATTTTGTATCTATAAAATTATTATTTTTAATATTCCAAGATGTAGATTTAAAAATAAATTCTGATGTATAATGATAAGAACCATGTAATACAAAGCCTTTATAATTTCCATATTGGAATGAAATAAATTCAGGAATATTTTTTAAATATTCTTTGGAAGAAATAGATATATTTTTTTGTGCATAAGGATACCATTGTTGAGAAAATAAATCACATCGAGAAGAGTCGTCGAAATTACACCCACAATCATTTTTATTTTCTCTTAATTGAATTTCTACATTTCCTGCAATCGTATGAATATTCCAATTTTTAATTTTTTGAATACACTTTTCTGGTTCTGCACAATACGCAACAATATCTCCTGTACAAATAATATTTGTATTAGGAATATTTAATCCCTCTGCTATTTTAATTAATTTTTCAAGCGCTTGAAAATTGCTATATACCCCTCCAAAAATTAAAATCTTTCCTTTTAATTTCCCTATACTTTTAATCATCTCTTTTTTTATTTTTGAAAAATAAATAAGGAATAAAATATAAAATAAAACAAGCTATAATTCCCCAAAAATTTGCCCATAATAAATCTGCATATTTTCCTTCAGAAAATTGTAAAGATGTAGGAAAATATCCTATCGTTAAAATAATTCCTACAAAAATTCCAAAACCTACAGATAAATAAAAAGATAATGGAGGAGCTTTTAATTTCCAACATAAAAATATAGGAGCTAACCCCATAACCATTGTGCCACTTATTGTTGTTGCAGATAATATTTCAGGATTTAAAAATACAGGAATAGTTCCAATAATAACAATAAGAAGCATCATTATTCTTCCTTTGGCTACAGTTTTAATTTTTTGATTTCCTAAATCAATAATAATTAATTTTGAAAAAGAACTAAATGTAGAATCTAAAGTTGAAGCAGCGGAAGTAATCATAATAAAATTCATAGCTAGCATTCCCGTTACTCCTAATAGTTTTCCGACTTCAACAGCAGCAGAACCTTTTAAGCCATTAAATTGTGCAAAAATTCCTACAAAAGAAAAAATAAGAATACAGAAAAATCCTATGATAGATGCAATTAAAAAACTTTTTAAAGTAATTTTAGGAGAAGAAATAAATCCTCGATCTGTTAATACAGGATCATGAAAAGGATAACTAAAAATTTGTAAAAAAGCGACGAATAATAAATTCAATCCTGTTTCCATTTTCCAAGTTCCAGAATATATTATTTTTTGAATAGAAGTATTTTCATGAGGCAAAATAAATCCTAATAAAATAAATAATAACAATCCAAAAAATATCATTTGTATTGCATCGGTTAATAATGAACTTCTTAATCCTCCTTTTAAAGAATAAGCTAAAGTTAATCCTGTCATTATAATAATTGCCCAATAATAATTTGCAGTTCCTACCTGACCAAAATAATTCCCAATGACCATTGTATTAGACCACACCTCATTAAATAACCGGAAAGCGATTAATAATGAAAAAATAATTAAAGCTCCTTTACCAAATTTAGAATTTAAAAATTCATGAATACTTTTAAAATTTCCTTGTGTTCGCAGTTGATAAATAATAATTCCTGCAACAATAAAGGAAAAATAATATACAGCATAAGCTACTCCTCCAACTAAACCAAAACTCAATCCTAAATCAGCGGCATTAGTAATTGATTTTGCAAAAATCCAAGAAATAACAAGACTACTCGTTAAAACAAAAACAGAAGGGTTTCCTTTTTTTGTTTTTGCTGAAAAAAATTCTTCTGCCGTTTTAGAAAATGGTGCTAAAAAGAAAAATAAAATTCCAAAACTAATTAATAATATCCATTGAAATAAAATAGGATCTTTCATTTTATTTTAATTTTCATCCCACCAAACAGGAACATTAACACTATTATTATTTCCACTAATCGCTTCATTATAATTTATTGAATTTAATGCTGCTTCATCTGTTGGATAAGGCATTC
>JAHDII010000293.1 GCA_020630895.1 Saprospiraceae bacterium | reverse complement strand
AACGTGAAAAAAGATTGAAAATTCTGAATGAAATAAAACTCGCTTTTTTCTTTTGGATTCCATGTCCTACTTGGAAAATTATTTAAGATCATTTCTTTTTTTAATCTTTTTACCTGCTCAAACAATATTTCATTTTCAACGAATTTTCTGCACTCTTTTCACTAAATTGAATAAGGTCGTTTCTTTTTTTATGTATTAAAATAATTTCTGATATCATCTGTTAAGATAACACTCCCACACCAAAAATAAAAAAAATAGCATCTAATATTAATAGTCGAACCACTGCCGATGAATTATTCATTAAAAAACTAATTCATCATGTTTAAAGAAAAGAAAAAAAGATCTGCTATTTCAATTAATGCAGGTTCAATGGCAGACATTGCCTTTTTGTTACTTATTTTTTTCCTAGTAACTACTACCATTAATGCAGAAAAAGGAATTCCTGTAAAATTACCTCCTTATGAAAAAGATGTTATTCCTGAACCTATTATAAATAGGAATTTACTCAAAATTAAAGTCAACTATAAAAATGAATTATTAGTAGAAGGAGAAGAAGAAAAAATTAATAACTTAAGAGAACGAACTAAGGAATTTATTATGAATCCTCAAAAAAGAGATGACATGCCTGTTTCTCCTCAGAGAGCTATTGTTTCAATTCAAAATGATAGAGGGACTTCTTATGAAACTTATATTGCTGTGTATAATGAAATTAAAGGCGCTTATAATGAATTATGGGATGAATTATCATCATCAAAATTTAATAAAAAATATGATGATTTAGATAAGGAGCAAAAAAAGAAAATTCAAGGAGAAATTCCTCTAATTATTTCTGAGGCAGAACCTGTAGATAATCAATAATATTTTCTCATTAAAACAAAAAAGATGTCGAAATTCAAAAAAATACAAGAAAAAGAAAATCCTCAAATCAGTACTGCAAGTTTACCTGATATTGTTTTTATGTTATTATTTTTTTTTATGGTCGTAACGGTAATGAAAGAACGAGATAAATTAGTAGATATTACATTGCCTAAGGCTTCAGAAATTAATCAAATAAAAAATCCAAGGAAAACAGATCATTTATATATTGGTAATGATTTGAGATATCAAAATCAAAATATTACAAAAATTCAGATCAATGACAAATTTGTTCCTTTAAATAAAGTTCAAGCTTCCTTGACACATCCAGAAAAAACGGATGATGTTGTTGCCTTACAAATTGATAAAGGTATAACAATGGGTTTAGTCACTGATGTAAAAACTGAAATTCGAAAAGCGAATCGTTTAAAAATTAATTATATTTCTCAAGTTCGTCCATAAAATGTTTCTAAACATGAGTCATTCCGAATTTTAGTTATTAAAATTCGGAATGACTCATGTTTAAATCGTAAATCGAACAAATTTTATTTTTCTTCCTTTTTCAAGGTGCATATTTTCGTAATAGGTTTTAAAAGCTAATTCTGGAATAATTAATTCTTTAGAATAAATATTATTTTCTTGATATATTAATTCACATTTAGAATCTTCTGATATAGTTTCTAATGTAAATTCATATAAAGTAGGATCGTCTGTTTTTAATTGAACGATACCTTCTTTTTTTAAAATTTCTCTATATTTTGAAATAAAAAAAGGACTTGTTAATCTTCTATTCGCTTTAGCATCTCTTAAAAAAGGGTCAGGAAACGTAATCCAAATTTCATCAATTTCATTCAGTGCAAAAAAATGAGTAATTTGTTCTATTCTACATCTTAAAAAAGCAGCATTATTCAAATTTTGTTGAATCGCTTTTGTAGCTCCTTTCCAAATTCTTGCTCCTTTAATATCTACACCAATAAAATTACGATTCGGATACATTTTCGATAGATTCAATGTATATTCTCCTCCTCCACAAGCTAATTCTAATGTTATTGGATGATTATTTTTAAAATGTTCCTCTTTCCATTTTCCTTTCAAATTAAATTCCTCCATTCCTTTTCCATGTAATACAGGATTATGCCAATCAAAACATTGATACACATTAGAATAGGTTAACAATTCGCTAAATTTCCTTAATTTATTCTTGCTCACTTTATATTTTAAATTTCTTGCAAAGGTATAAAACTAATTCATCTAAATTGCGGATAAATCCACAAAAGTCCACGGTAAATTAGTCCATAGATCACAGTTATTATTACCATCATTGGTTATGATTTCCTCTAAAATTTAAATTTTTTCTCTCTTCTCTTGCATTTATCGTTTTTTTACATTTACTTTGTATTTCAAAGTTCTTTTAATATGAATAAAAATACAGATCATTTACAAGAATTAGCCTATATCCGTTCTATGATGGAAAATTCATCACGATTTATTTCGTTGAGTGGCTTATCAGGCGTTGCAGCAGGTATTGTTGCATTGATAGGAGCGAGTGTCGTTTATCTTTATCTAGGAATATCTCCGTTCAGCACAAAAAAATGGTATCATACTGAAAATTTAAACTATGAAAAATGGGGAATGGATAGTTCTACATTTTTTGTTCTTGTTATGGCGGCTGTGCTAGGACTTGCGATTGTTGTTGGATATTTTTTTTCGCATCGGAAAGCGAAAAAAGCAGGACAAAAATTATTGACAAAAGCATCTCTGAAACTCTTGAATAACTTTTTAATTCCACTGATTTCTGGAGGCATTTTTTGCTTGATTTTAATACGACATGGACATTTTGGTTTAGTGGCTCCTGCTATGCTTATTTTTTATGGTCTAGCCCTTATTAATGGGAGCAAATACACACTTGAAGATATAAGATATCTAGGAATTGCAGAATTGTTTTTAGGACTTTTATCTGCTTGGTTTCTAGGATATGGACTTCTATTTTGGTCGATTGGCTTTGGTGTTTTACACATCATTTATGGATTAAGAATGTATTTTAAATATGATAAAACCTAATCAACAATTTAAAAGCATTACACATTATTTGTATTTTGCAGTTTAGATTATGAAAAAAATTATCCATCAGCTCAATAAAATTTTTGACAGCCGAATGCGGTTGGGTATCATGTCTGTGCTTGTAGTCAATGATTGGATAGAATTTAAAACACTTAAAGAAATGTTGGATGCTTCTGATGGTAATTTAGCCAGTCATATCAAGGCTTTAGAAAAAAATGAATTTATCGAAATACGAAAAATGTTTGTAGGAAAAAAGCCACAAACATCTTACAGAATTACACAATTAGGAAGAAAAGCATTCAATGAACATTTAGATGCATTGGAACAATTATTAAAGAATAGGGAATAACTATATTTTTTTATTCTTTTACTTTGAAATTCAAAGTAATTTGTAATTAAATTTAATATCATGAAAAAAACAATAAAAAAAATAAGAGGCTATATGATTAATGCTTTAGTCAATTGTACTGCACCAATTTATAGCCAACTCACAAAAGACAAAAAAGAGGCATGGAACGTTAATATAGAAGATTTAAGGGCAATGCCACAAAACAGTCTAGGGTATGAATTATCTCTTTTTCTAGATAAAAATAATATTCATTTAATGCCCAAACTAGAACGACATGATGTTTTTCATGTTCTTACTGAATATGGTACAAGTCCAGAGCAAGAAGCAAGAATGCAATGGTGGCTTTTAGGTAATCGAAAATTTTCTTTTTACACTTTAGGTACAGTTTTCATTAGTATTATTTTTTTTCCTGATCAATATTTCAATTTTATAAAAGATTTCAAAAAAGGATTAAAAGCCCAAAAAATTTCTATCTGGAATTTTGAATATTTATTATTTGCAGATATCAATATTTTAAAATTAAATATTCACAAAACAACTCCTATTATTTTTCATCAAAGCTATTAAACAATTACAGATGCAATTATTCAAAAGTAAAAAATCAAAAATTATCATTTTATTATTGATGGCTTCAATGATCAGTTCTATAATGATACTATTACGAATTTATTTATTAGGAATAAAAAATCCTATTGTTTTTGACATCAATGACAATAATTTTGTGCGTGCAAAATCTAACACCCTACTTTTTCTTATTTGGAATTTATTTTTGGCTTGGATACCTTTTATTATTGCCACATTCATTCCTTTTATTTATCAAAAAACATCATCCAAATTAATCACTATTA
>JAHDII010000292.1 GCA_020630895.1 Saprospiraceae bacterium | reverse complement strand
TAGATGTATTTTTATTCCAAGAAATAAATCCTAAATCTAAAACACTTGCTGCTAATTTTATTTTATCATTGAGTTGATATTCTGCACCAAAATCAAATCCTATTCCATGATTAGAAGCTGCAAAACTTGGGTTAGTATTAAAATTAAAATCAGTGCTATCGTTTTCTGTATAAATATTTAAATTAAAAAATTCTCCTGCTGCATTTAATTCATAATCTGTATTCGCTGTAATTTGATAATATTCTGGATCCGTATAAATATTTATTTGTTCGCGACTTGTAGAAATATTTCCTATTCCTCCTAGATATTTTATTTTTAATCCAACAGATAATTTATCATTAATTTGCATTGCTCCATGTGCTGCCCATTCGCTATAAATCGTCGTATTTAATCCAAAACCTACATCTACCGTTTGGTCTATATATTGAGCATTTCCATTAAATGCCATTTCAGGTAATTCTCTATTATATTTTAAATTAAATCCTATTCTAAAAGCATGAGATAATCCTACTTGAAATTTTCCAAATCGAACAGCAGCTCCTAAAGTTTCTACATCTAATTTAGTATATAAAATATTTTTATCTTTTAATTTTTCAAGACCTTTATTAGTATCTATATAATATGAACCATCAGTATATTGAAATAATATATCATCAATTGTAGGACCTGTGTGTGAAAAATTTACAGCAAAATTAGGCAGTAAAATATTAATTTTATGATCACTTAATTGAGCTGGATTGGTATAATTAGATTGAAAAACATTATTCATAAAATGTAATCCTAATTCTTGAGAAAAAGATAAAAAAGGAATACTTATAATAGATATTAAAATAATAATTTTTTTCATGAATTTCTTTTTTAATAATTGTGCAAAATTTAATTTTTTATTGACTCAAACCTGCTCGTACTCCTATTTTAATTTCACAATTATTGGTATCTAAAAATCTAGCAACTACATCTGGTTCATTATCCATCACTGTAATTAGTGCAATATTTTTTGCTTGACGAAACGCATCAAATTTTTCTCTAGGAATATCTATTTCTATTTCATTATAAGTAGAAGAAATTGCATAGCCATCAGCATTAACATCTGCGGCTTTAATGATAGGATAATTATCTATTAATTGAGAATGAGGTATATCAAATAAAGAATCTAATCGAATTCCATTTGCATCTTCAAAATATAATTGCAATCCTAAATCTAAAGGAATATTATTATCAGAAACAATTTTTAATTTAATATAATCTACAAAATTATATTCATCATTAAAATCTGTTTCAAAATCAGAACGAATTGTAAATAAATTAGCTGTAGCATATAAAGGTAAATCTACAAAAACATTTACTGTAAAAAAACTTGAGTCTGTAGCAAAACCAACTATAGATTGATCACTATCTGGATTTCCTAATGCATCTAAATCATAATCTACAGCAATAGGTTTTGTAGAAAATAAATCTACAATATTAGAATTATCTTTATTCAGTTGAAATTCGGTATGTTTTACTTCTCCTACTTCACTCAAACTAGGGTAGGCAAAATCAATTCCATTATCAAGAGCTGTACTTTCTAAAGGAATTACTGTACCATCCAAAGACCAAATATTTAATACATTAGAAACAGAACGAACAGGCAAACCAAAAGAGTTATCTACCACCATACTAATAACAGGATCTGCAAATGTAATTCCTCCACTTACCCATCTATCAAAAAAGTCTATAATAATGGTATCTCTAGGAAGATCATATACTTCTTGTCCTAAATAACCTTCTATGTATGAAGCTTTAAAATTAGAAAATAAAAGGAAAAAATTATCTAATAAAACTCTGTCTCCATTTTCTTTTAATGCTGTATAAATAATTTTTATTTCTCCATTATTAGGCACTAAATTCCATTCTGCTAAATTCATACTTCCTATAGCATTAGATGGCGTAGTTACACCATCATAATTAATAGTAGTATTATGTTTGTATGTTTCTCCTGTAACAGGATGAATCACTTCTGGTAATTCTATTTCTAAACTAATATTTTCTGTAAAAGAAGATTGAGCCCCAAAAGTAATAGATGCCGTTTTTAATAACACATATTCTAATACCATTCCATTAGGTGCAGTATAGGGTAATAGAGTTACCGAATCTACTAAGGGTAGAGGAAATTGAGGGATGCTAGCAAAAATATCATCACTAGAACGTTGAGTAAAATCTCCTCGATAAATTAAATGTAACAAACCTTCTTCATCTAATTCAACCGTTGTAGAAGAATCTAAATCTCCTACTACATCACTTAATTTTATGTTTGCGGTAAGTAGGGCAGTAGCATATTCGCCATCAAAATTCAAATCTGCATCTCCGAAATGATTGATTTTTTTACAACTTCCGCAAAAAAGAAGAAAAAGAAAAATGCAACAAATAATGTTTATGATATTATGATTCATAGTGCAATAAATAATATGAATAAATTTGTGTGTTTATAAAAACGAAACGAATTATCTTTTAGCTGTTATATTCTTACTTCATCTCCTAATTCTGGAATATAAATATTTTGAAAGCCTTCACCTTCTAAATATTCTTTGAATTCTTCTTGTCTATCAAATGTTCCATGAACTAAAAATAATTTTCTGATATGTCCTTTTTGATTGCTAATAAAATGTTTCATTTCTTTTCTATCTGCATGAGCAGAAAAAGAATCCATAATATAAATCTTAGCATTTACAGGAAGGCGTTGTCCAAATAAGGTAATTTTATCTGCTCCTGAACGTAAAATTCCTCCAGGTGTATATGGTGCACAATATCCTACTATTAAAATTGCATTTTTACTATGAGTGATGCTATTAAATAAATGATGTTTAACTCTACCAGCATTCATCATACCAGAGGCACTAATAATAATACAGGGTTCTTTGGTATGATTTAAAGATTTGGAGGTTTCTAAATCATGAACATAATATAAATCATTAAAACCAAAAGGATTAGAATCGGTTAACATATATTCATTCAATTCATCATCAAAACATTCTGGATGAGTTCCAAAAATAGTAGTAGCATTGACTGCAAGAGGACTATCTACATAAATAGGAATAGCAGGTAATAATTTTTTATTTGCCATTTGATCCAACATATACACAATTTCTTGGGTACGTCCTACACTAAAGGCTGGAATAATTAATTTACCTTTATTTTCTACACAAACTTCATTAATAATTTCTAATAATTTATCAGATTCTTTAGGAGGAGCAGTATGCTCTTTATTTCCATAAGTAGATTCACAAATTAAATATTCTACTCCTGGCATAGGTTGAGGATCTCTTAAAATAGGACGATTAGGTCTTCCTATATCTCCTGTAAAACCAATTCTCGTTGTTTTACCATGTTCTTCTATTTCTAAAGTTACACTAGCACTTCCTAATATATGCCCTGCATCTTTAAAATAGATTCTAATTCCATCTTCAATTTCATACCAATGGTTATAACCAATTCCAACAAAATGGTTCATTGTTTTATGAACATCTTCACTAGAATATAAAGGCTTAATTTTATCTTTATTTTTTTTATTATGATAATGAGCATCTCTTTCTTGAATTTTTGCACTATCTAATAACATAATAGAACAAAGACTTCTTGTAGCATGAGTACTAATGATATCCCCTCTAAATCCATCTTTGACTAATTTAGGGACACGTCCTGTATGATCAATATGTGCATGAGAAAGAATAAGACAATCTATTTCAGAAGGTTTGAATAGCCAATTTTCATTAAAACTATCCATATCTTTTGAATTGCCTTGATACATTCCACAATCTAATAATATTTTGTATCCATCTGTTAGGGTAATTAGATGAGAACTTCCTGTTACTTCTCTTGCCGCACCACAAAATTTTATAGTCATAAGTATATTCTTCTGTTTATTTAAAAATTTGAAGCAATATACGCAATACCTTGAGGATTTTATAAATTATGATACTTGCACGATTATATTTATCGCCTTACTTACTTAATTTCTAGCAATTCCTTGATGAGAATAATTATGAGAAAATAAATCGACTACAATTTTGAATACAACTAATAAAATTAACATAAACATAGGAGCATTAAATATCATAGTTATTCCTCCTCCTACAAT
>JAHDII010000011.1:23511-24934 GCA_020630895.1 Saprospiraceae bacterium | reverse complement strand
AGTAGACAAATAAATAATGCAAGAAGAATATATTAGTAAACTTATTCCTGCTGTTGTTTTGTTGGGTTTAGGAATTATTGAAGCCATAGGAGGATTATATTTTCATGACAAAAGAACTAAAGATGATTTTAAGATAGAAATCATTAGCTCTATTATCTTGCCTATTTTTATTCAACCCACTATTTTTTTATTAATGATTTTTGCAATGGAATTCTTTCTCCCTCATTTGGAAAATTCTTTATTGCGTATTTCAATAGTATGGCATATTGTAGCATTCCTCATTTTTGATGATATGATGCAGTATTGGTGGCATCGTTTTTCTCATAAGAATCGGATGATGTGGAAATTGCATCGCCCTCATCATGTTATTGAAGAAATGGGCGTTTTAGTAACTTATAGAAATGCAATACTTTATTATGCCTTAATGCCTGGAATTTGGTTTTCTGCTATATTAGTTTATTTAGGAATGGCTTATATTTATTTGTTTTATTTGCCTATAAAATTGATTGTTATTTCTCTAGCCCACAGCGAAACAAAGTGGGATAAATTTCTGTATCAATACAGAATATTACACCCTTTTGCTTGGATTATTGAGCGAACAATCTCTACGCCTAGTACTCATTTTGCTCATCACGGATTAACAGCAGAGGATGGTGTTTCACATCCTAATGGAAATTTTGGAAATTTATTATTCTTATGGGATATTATTTTTGGAACAGCAAAAATAACTAGGAAATATCCTCAACGATTTGGTGCTTGGAATCAAATAAAAGAACCGTGGTATGTACAATTGATGTTTCCTTTTATAAAATCTAAAAATCCTAAAAGCGAATTGCATTCTATTCAAACAGACAATGATTATGATCCATCTATAGATTTTAAAGAATTTGATACATAAACTCTATTCGGATGTTAATTTTTAGTATTTGTTATGAAATATTATAAAATATTATATACATTTAGTGAATTATTATTCGTAGCATTGATGTTTGTTTTACCTATTAATGTCTAAACTTTTAAAATATTTAACATGAAAAGAACTGTATTTTTTACCCTTATGATTTTTAGTATAGGAGCATTTATAATATCTACTTCAAGTTGTAAAGAAGATTGTGATGTTTCAAATGTAACTTATACCAATTCAATTAAATCTATTTTAGATAGTAATTGTACAACTTCTGGCTGTCATAGTGATAATGATTTATTGACCAATGGTAGTTTAACAAATTATACTTTTGCAAAAGCATTTGCAGACTTCGGACGTTTAGTTGGAGCTGTAAATCATGATGCTGGTTTTACTGCAATGCCTCAAGGAGGAGAAAAACTAGATCAATGTGATATAGATAAAATTGCTGCTTGGGTAGCTGCTGGAGCACCAGAATAACGTACATTCAATTTTATGAAAGAAAAAGGTTCTGACTTT
>JAHDII010000011.1:0-23411 GCA_020630895.1 Saprospiraceae bacterium | reverse complement strand
TGGAGCACCAGAATAACGTACATTCAATTTTATGAAAGAAAAAGGTTCTGACTTTTAAGAAAGTCAGAACCTTTTTCTTTTTTATGATATTTTTATTAATAATTCAAGTTGCATAAAATCTAACAGAGTCAAAATTATTATATATAATCTACAAAATGTTATTTTTAAATTGATTATAATAATAACTGTGGTCTGTAGACTCATTTACTGTGGGCTTTGCGGATTTATCCGCAATATTTTATCCTTCAAAGTGAAGAGAAATCGTAAATGTTCTAGAAAGTACTTTTTCTAATACATTGGATTGTTCTAGTTCTGGATTGTATAATAATATATTACTAATTCCTTGAGATACTTTAAATTCTGGAGAGAAAATAAAGAAAGGGAAAAAGAATTGAACTCCTACACCATATTCAATAGAAAAATCAGTAGGAGAAATTTTAACCAATTCATCTGCTTGCCTTGCTCGAGAATCACTGGCTACATCAAAAGCATATTTCACTCCTGCAATTAAAAAAACTCTTTTATCTCTAAAAGGAGCAGATTTATATCTTACATGAAAAGGAAGTTCTACAAAAACAGATTCTACTTTCCGAGTACTTTCATTATCTCCTCGAATATTATTATAGACTAAATTTCGTTCTGCAAATGATAGAGTAGGGAGTAATCTAAAATCAAAATAATCACCTACTTTTAAATTCGTAACAATTCCCAAATTAAATCCTGGACCTGTAATAGATTTTGCCGTTCTGATACTATCATTTAGAATAAATTGATCAGAATAAAAAACTCTATAATTAGATTTATTATAAGCTAATGTAATTCCAAAATAATAAGGCTTTTTAGCAAATTCTAAATAATTATAATTCGCTCCTTTTTTAATTTGAGCATCAACTGAATTCATCATTAATGTAATGATGAAAAGACTGGCTAAATAGCCAATTATTTTTTTCCTGTGTATATCGAACATATTCCTAATGTGAGTGGTACGCATTTGTTAAATTTATAACCTGTTTCTTCCATTACTTTTACAAAATCCTTGCCATCAGGAAAAGCTTGAACAGATTCATATAAATATTTGTAAGCTTTTGGATCTTTTGATGTAAATCTTCCGATAAATGGAAGGATATTTTTAAAATAAAAATGATACAATTGTTTAAAAGGAAACATTTTGGGTTGAGAAAATTCAAGAACCATTAGTTGCCCTTCGGGTTTCAACACGCGATTCATCTCTTTCATTCCTTTTGCCAAATTTTCATAATTCCTTACACCAAATGCAACGGTTATAGCATCAAAAGTATTGTCTTCAAAGGGTAATTTTTCAGAATCTCCTTCTTTCAATTCAATTAAATGTTCTAAACCTTTTTTCTTTATTTTTTTTCTTCCAATTTCTAACATTTCTGTAGAAATATCCACTCCAATAATTTTATCAGGAGATAATCTCTTTGTCATTTCTATAGCTACATCGGCAGTGCCAGTAGCTACATCTAAAATATATTTAGGATTACTTTCTTTGAGAATATTAATTCCTTTTTTTCTCCATCTTGTATCAATTCCTAAAGAAAGAAAACGATTTAGAAAATCATAATAAGGAGCAATATTGTTGAACATTTTAGAAATTTGCTCTTTTTTTCCTTGTTCTTCGCTATATGGTTTTACTTTTTCAGCCACTATATAAATGATTTTAAGATGATGAAAATACAAAGATACAAAGAAACTTTTCCTATGTAAATGATGTAAGTATAAATATAAAATAAAAAAGAACGCTTAGTTCAATAATACCTAAGCGTTCCAATATATATTAGGATGATTCATTTGTGAATCTTAGAAAGTCCAACCTATGGCAAATTTCATTTGTTTTTCTTTATCATCAAATGCTACATTGTTTCCAAAAAACTGCATGTGGTCGGCATAGTTTCCAAAATCTCCTTCATATCTGAAATCAAAATTGAGTTTCCAAATATCTAAGCCTATTCCTGCTTGCCATCCTACTGCTAAAGGCTTAAACTCTTGGGTATAGCCCTCGTAGTCTTCTAATTGAGATTTTCCTCCAATATGATATGAACCAATAGCCCCTCCTTGAAAACGTAAAGGACCAAACTTAAATCCCATATTAATAGGAACATTAATATTATGATAAGATTCAGTTACTAGCTCTGTAACAGGTTGAGCTGTTTTAAAATCTTGAATTTCATAATCTGTTCTTACAGAATTGATCTGTACTTCTGGTTGAATGAAGAAATGTTTTCCTGTTTTGAATCTAAAGAAAGCTCCTAAATTTAAACCATATTTAGCATCTTTTACATTTAATACAAAACGTTGAACATCATCATTATTAGCAATTAATAAATCACTGGGTTTTACATCAGATGAACTAATTCCTGCTTTAATACCCCATTTGAAGTTTTGAGCAGTAGTACTTACAGAAGCACAAAAAAGAAGTGCTAGAGCGAAAATGATTGACTTTTTCATAATGTACCTATTTTTTTCGTTAGTGAATTAAAATGTAAAATCTGCCATATTTTATTGATTTGTTATGGGCTAGGAACGGTATTTTTAATTGATGTGTTACTTTTGTGTATATTTCTTAACAATTCTTAACTCTTTTCTAAAGATTTTAAGAGTTTTTGAACAATAAATAGAGAATTTGAGTCAAATGAAAATTCAAGAAGCAGAATATAAAGCAAGTTACCCTGATGTAAGGCAATGTCCTGATGATGGTTTACCTGAGTATGCCTTTATAGGGCGTTCTAATGTAGGCAAATCATCTTTAATCAATATGATTTGTAGTAAGAAAGGTTTAGCAAAAACTTCTCAAAAACCAGGGAAGACACAATTGATAAACTATTTTACTATAGATAAAAAATGGTATTTAGTAGATTTGCCGGGGTATGGATATGCCAAAATTTCTAAAACAAAAAGAAAAGAATGGCAAAGAATGATCGATGGCTATTTGATTCAAAAAAGAACATTAATGTGTGCTTTTGTTTTAATTGATGCCAATGTAAGTCCTCAAAAAAATGATTTAGAATTTATCAATTGGTGTGGAAATATGCAAATTCCTTTTGTGATTGTTTTTACAAAAATGGATAAATCGAAAAGTACAAAGATTGATGAGAATATAAAAGCTTTTCAAGATGCTTTATTAGAAAATTGGGAAGAGTTACCTCAGCAATTTATGACTTCCGCTAATGAAGAAAAGGGAAAAGATGAAATTCTTTCTTTTATTCAAGAACTAAATATTAAAGTAGGAATTTAGGAATGAATTTTGAAACTAAAATATTCAATGAACTTAAAAGAAATAGAATTAATATTAGTAGCTCCTAAAAAAGAAATGTGTGAAGCATGGCAGGAAAAATTTGGTATTTATGAACATGTAAATATTTTTCATGGAAAATTTGAAGATGTCGAAGAATATGATTGTCTAGTAAGTCCAGCCAATTCTTATGGTATTATGGATGGCGGTTTAGATTTATTGATTCGAAATTATTTTGGGATGGAATTGCAGATAAGAGTTCAAGAAAAGATAAAAAAAGAATTTTTTTCAGAGCAACCTGTTGGAACTTCTATGATTGTAAGAACAGGACATTCTAAACATCCTTTTTTAGCACATACTCCAACAATGAGAATTCCTAAAAATATTTCTAAAACAGATAATGTTTATTTCGCAATGTATGCCATGCTTTGTGCTGTTGCCAAACACAACCAAGAAAATAATCAAAAGATTCAAAAAGTGTTATGTCCTGGTTTGGGAACAGGAGCAGGATATGTACCTGTTACAATTGCAGCGGAACAGATGGAATTAGCATATAAAAATTTTTATAATCCTCCTCGATTTTATTCTTGGTTTTATATTTGTTAGCTACCTATCTAAACAATTACTTTGATCCAATAATTTTAGAACAACTAGAGATTCAATTTCACAATTTATATTTATACCATTTGTTTTATTCCATTCTTGTTGTCCTTTTTTTGATACTATTTTTTTAGAGTATAAAGGATTAGCACCACTTATTTTTTCATTCATAAGAATTTGATTCAATAATTTTGTTTTTTCTTCTAAATGTAATAAATAAAGCATACTATGAGGTTTGTAAGAAAGATCTAAATCTTCACAGGTATGAAAATCAATCAATGTAATTTCAAAAAATAAACCTTTTTCATTTTGTTTTTTAAGAAAGGTGATTAATTCGTTAAACTTATTTTTTTCTATATCGAGAGTCTCTGAATGAAAGTCAAATATTTTTTTTAATCCTATTTTACAATTGCAAAAATCATCATTTTCGTTTTCTGAATCGCAATTTTTTATAGAAAAATAATGCTCATAACTTGGTACATAACAATTTAATTCTAGAGAATCAGAATTTATTTCTTGTACTGTAGAAATAGTTTTTGATTTTTTATAATTACATGAATATATTATTAATATATGTAGTAGAATTATTAATAAAAAGTTCTTCATATTCATTTTAAAAATTAATTCGTCCTCTTAGGTAATTAAGATGTTTCTCCATTTAATTTGTATTGGCTTCTAAAGAATAGGTTTATTTTTCTATACATTCATCTATTAGTTTTATTAGAGTTGTTTTTATTTTTTTACTTCCTTCTTTTTTGTCTGTACTTCCTCCTGAAAATATTTTATGAATTTTTCCTGTCTTATCTATTACAATTGTTGTAGGAAAACCCCACCAACTTTTGAAAACATTAAAAATAGTGTTTTCTGCATCTGGGATAATTTCAAAATTCAATGTATGAAAAGGTAAAAAATCATTAATGACATTTTGTTTTGTATCTGTTGTAAAAGAAATGAATTGAATATCATCTCTATTTTTATAAAGATCTACAACTTCATTCAATCCATCTAATTCTGCAATGCAAGGAGCACACGCCATAAACCAAAAATTAAAAACAGCAATTTTATTTTTTATATTATCATTTCCAATTTTTTTTCCATTATAAGTTGTTCCATTAAATTCAGGAATTTTGTGTCCTACCATGCATTCTTGACTTTCAAAAAAACCAGCTTCCTTACATTTATTCATTACAGCATCATATACTGTATTGTAATTGTGAGGGATGTGATTATCTGAAGAATGTACATTTTCTTTTGTTGAATTACAATTGATTAAAGTGACAATTGTTAAAATTATAAAGACAAATATTTTGCTCATCTAATTTTTTATATAGGAACGGAGATTTAATTTTTTTTATTTTGTAATAATATTTAATGCACAAATTAATTTTAAAAATTAATTCCTCCCCCTCGATAATTAAAATCTTCATAATAAATTAAATTCCAACCGTTGGATAATTTAGAAAAACGTCGAACTAAACAAAAATTATCATGGGTACAAATAAATTCATTAATGATTCCAAGTCCCAAAGGTTCTAGGCGACGTTCAAATTGTGTAGTGGTATCCCAATTGACAGCCTTTAACATTCTCCATCCTGGTTTAAGGTAAAAATATTCTCCATTTTCTACTAATAAACTATCTGCAAAGCCAGGTAAACCAGGAAGAGGAAAAATAATATGTTCTATTTGAAAAAGAGAGTCTTCATGAAACTTTTTATAAAACTCAAAAAAAGATTGTAATTCTTCTTGAAATTCTTCATTGGCTTCAGCACTCATGGTAGGTTCTGATTTTTTTTTGGAATTGCAAGAAAAAATAAAAGGTAGTGAAAATAAAAAAATAAAAAGGATATAATGTTTCATTTTAATTGGTTTTAACAGCATAAACAAGAATATAATTTTCAATAACTTTATAATATAAATTAAAAGTCATATGTACATTTTCTTTTTTTATATAACCCTGAAATTGTCCAAAAGATACATCAAAAGTAAAAGGATGAATAATAATATGTTCTTTAAATTCTAATTTTTTCTTTCCATAAGCTTTATACATCGCTTCTTTAGCCCCCCAACATACATGTAAATGTTCTAAATAATGCTCTTCTGAAAGGCTTGCTAAATCGGTAGGAGTCATGAATTTATTTTCAATTCGCTTGAGTTTTTGTACAATTTTTTGAATATCAATTCCAACAACATATGGAGAAGCAATAGCAGCAGCAAATCTGCCTGAATGACTGAGAGAAATATCATAAGGAGATTGGGGTAAGTGAGGCTTTCCGAATTCATCTTTAATGGGAATGCCCCTTTCTGTTCTACCAGACATTTTGTGTAATAATAAACGTCCTGCCATCCATTCTTTTTTTCTTCGTTCAAACATTTCTTCAATTGCTAATTCTTCTTCTACACTGAGTAAAAGTTCTCTTTGAAAAAATGAAAGAGTTTCATTTATTTCCCATAAACCAATTTCTCCTTGAGGATGAATCATTTCATGTAAATAAATTGGCATGATAAAGAGGTTTTGATTTTTAATATTAAAGACTATGACTTAACTTCGCAAAAATACGAAATTGATAATTTGAAAGATATAGATTTTCATAAAAAGATAAATTTAACAGGGCATAATTCTGCTATTTATACGATTGTTGAAGGAAAAGATAAAGGAGAATTTTTTTCAGCAGGAGGAGATGGTTGGATTGTTCGTTGGAATATTAATGAATTGAATCTTGGAAAATTAGTAGCTAAAACAGAAAGTCAAATTTTTAGTCTTTGTTTTTTCAAAGAATCGAATATTATGGTGGCTGGAAATATGGAAGGAGGTATTCATTTTGTTGATATGAATCATACCACAAATATTAAAAATGTAGCACATCATCAAAGAGGGATATTTGAAATTATTTCATATCAAAATAAAATATTATCGGCAGGAGGATTAGGGCAATTAACAAAATGGAATACTTCCACTTTTTTGACAGAAGAGAGTATCCATTTATCTCATACCAGTTTGAGGTGTATTGATGTTCAAAAAAATAATTATAAATATATTGCAGTAGGTTCTAGTGATTGTTCCATTTATATTTTTGATGAAAATTTAGAGTGGGTACATACGATAAAAAATGCTCATGAAAATTCTGTTTTTTCTGTTCGATTTTATCCAGATAAAAATATTTTAATTTCAGGAGGAAGAGATGCACAAATGAATATATGGGACATGAATAATTTTCAATGTATTCAAAAAATAAATGCCCATTGGTTTACCATTAATGATATTCAATTTCACCCGATATTGCCTATCTTTGCAACAGCAAGTAGGGATAAAACAATTCGTATTTGGGATGCCCATAATTTTAAATTATTAAAAGAATTAAATACAATTAAAAAAGGAGGACATTTAAATTCTGTAAATCGATTATTGTGGTTAGATGAAAAACATTTAATTTCTTGTAGTGATGATAGAACTTTAATTGTTTGGGAAATGAAAAAATAATAGTATGATATTATCAGATAAAAAAATAATAGAAGCTTTAGCAACGGGAGATATAGTTATTGATCCTTTTAAAAAAGAATGTTTAGGAACAAATTCTTATGATGTGCATCTTGGAAAATATTTAGCGATATATAAAGATGAAATATTAGATGCTAAACAGCATAATCAAATTGAAGAAATTATTATTCCTGAAGAAGGATATGTAATACGTCCAGGAACTTTATATCTAGGAGTTACAGAAGAATATACAGAAACGCATCATGCTGTTCCTTTTTTAGAAGGAAAATCAAGCGTAGGACGTTTGGGAATTGATATTCATGCTACCGCAGGAAAAGGAGATGTTGGTTTTTGTAATGCTTGGACACTCGAAATTTCTTGTGTTCATCCTGTAAGAATTTATGCAGGAATGCCAATTGGTCAACTCATTTATTTTATGGTAGAAGGCGAAATAGAAAATTATTATAATAAAAAGAAAGGAGCAAAATATAATCAAAAATCTATTAAACCAGTAGAAAGTATGATGTGGAAAAATAAATTTTAATATTAAGAATTAAAATTTATTAGGTTTTAATAATCAGATAGCAAATGCTAATTTTTCGCTTTCACTTTGTTAAAGAATTGCTTGTTTTCTATTAAAAAATCAATTTGACTATAATCAATAATTCGTGATAAAATTTGTAAAATATATTTACTCATATCAATTCATTCAATTTTAATTTTCCTATCTTTCTATTTTAAAATTTATTCCTCCCTTGAAGCGTTTTTACTCTATTGTTGAATATTTTTTTTTGTTATTTATAAATCAAATATTATGAGAATATTATTTATAATAATTATCAATTGTATAGCTTTTCAATTATTAAGTCAACATTCAAATTCAACAATTTGGAAGTTGTATGGTATAAATGAAAAAGTAAAAAAAGAAGATATTATTCATTCTTTAATAGAAAAAAAAATATTGAATTCAGAAGAATCTTTGCATCTAATTGACGTAAAAGAAAAAAACAATATAAGCCATTATTATTACCAACAATTTTTTAGTACCTATCCTATAGATGGGGCATATTTTGTTTGTCATACAAAACAAAATAATGTGGTTGCTACTAGCAATAATATTGTTTCAACAGAAGATTTACCAGTTTCAACTCCTAGTGTTTCAAAGGAAGAAGCCATTAATATAGCCATAGAACATTTAGGTGCTAATGTTTATGCATGGGAAGATGAAGCTTATGAAAGAATGATTCAAAATGCTAAAAATAATCCTCATTTTTCTTTTTATCCTCAACCTCAATTATTGTATTATAGAGCAAATCATTTAGACCAATATCAATTGGTTTATTATTTGGAAATATCTAGTCTTAAGCCAACAGGATGGGATTATCTTTATATTGATGCCAATAGTGGACAGATTATTCATCATATAGATAAGATGCAGAAGGCTTGTACGTCTAATTCATCTACAGAGTCTTGTAATGGAAATACACTATATTATGGGAATCAAAACTTTAATACTAATTATAATAATGAACTTAATGATCCTATTTATGAACTAATTCAATGTGATAAGGGAATTAGTACTTTTATTTTGCCAGATGGACAGGAAAGCTATTCTATGGGTGTTATAGGTGAAGATGATAATTGTAATTTTTTAAATTTTACAACATCTGCACAACAAGCAGCTTTGGCGGCACATTGGGGAACTGAATTAGTATATGATTTTTTTGCTAGCTTGGGCTATGATAGCTATGATGATAATGGAGCTGAAATATTGAGCTATGTCAATTATGGAGATGATTTTAATAGTAGAAATAATGCGTTTTGGAATGGTAGTGTTTTGACTTACGGAGCAGGTCCAATTTCTTCAGATACAGAATCTAGTGTTTTTATAGGACAAGTAATTAGTACTGATATTATAGCTCATGAATATGGTCATGCTTTGACTAATGGTTTAAGTGCTTATTCAATATTGTATCAAGGGGAATCGGGAGCTATTCATGAATCATATTCTGATATCATTGCTGCTGTATTTGAGTATTATCTTATTAATGATTTAGGCTATTCTGGAGATATCACAATTGATGAGTGGATAATGGGAGAGGCATGTGCTGAAATGGGAGGAAATGAAGGAATTAGAAGCTTTTCTGATCCAAATATTTTTTTTCAACCTGATTCTTATGAAGGAACTTATTGGATGGATCCTAATCCTCCTTATAACCAAACAAATGATTATGGTGGAGTACATATTAATAGTGGAGTGATGAATCATTGGTTTTATTTATTAGTGAATGGTGGGGTAGATATTAATATTGCTTTTCAAATTATACTTGAAAGTTATAATTATATTCCAAATAATACACCTAATTTTTTGGATATGAGAAATGCTACAATTTTGGCAAGTGAATTATTATATGACTGTACTTATACTCAAGCAATTATTGATGCATGGGATGCAGTTAATGTAGGAGAAGGAATTATTTTTGGTTCTTGTGTTTTAATTGCTACAATAGATGCACCACAAACACAAGTTTGTATAGGAGAACCCATTACATACTCCTCAGCAAGTGGTTCTGATTTTACTGAAGAATGGTTTTTAAATGGTACTGCTACTTCCAATCCCATAATATTTCCTTTTGAAGGAGAACATATATTAACACTACAAATTACAGATGAAAATGAGCAATCAGATACTTATGGTTTAATAGCATCTACGGATATTACTATTTATGTTACAGCCTGTCAACCAGTTAATGATGAAAAAGGATTTATGTATTTTGGATATGGAAATGGTCTAGATTTTAGTAGTGGTATTGCTCAACACATTAGCTATCCTCATTATAATCAGGAGTCTAATATATGTCAAGTAGATGAAAATGGAGAAATATTATTTTATACTGCTAGTGAAACAACTAATAGTTTTATTAATATTTATGATGCTAATCATAATATAATTGCAGATTTATTTCCTATTTCATCTAGTAGTAAACAAATAGGAGCATCTGTTCCTTCTCCAAATGGAGATCAATTTGTATTGATTATGAATGCATCAAGCAATAATACTGCACCAGCACTTCGTCAAGGATTATACAGACAAAATTTGAATTATGATAATACAAATAACTCTATTTCTTCAAATGGTCCATTAGAGGCTATTTTGCCTCCTAGTAATGGATTTACTTATGCTGTAGATGATAATGGAGCATTAAGAGTATTAGAAAGTACAGTAGTTATTCCAAGTTGTAATGATCAATCTTTTTGGGTTATTGTAAATACCACTAATATTGTAAATAATCCAAATCATACCCTTATTTATCAACTAGATTTTTCTACAAATTCTAATGGAGATATTAATTATATAGGAATGAATGAAGATTCTTATACTGGTAATCCTTATGTAGTCTCTCCAGATGGAGATATATTAGTATCTAATAAGAGAATTTATAGTTTTGATAGAGATATAGGAGAAATTACTTTTCAAGGACAACAATCAAATTTAAGTTCAAGGTATGGAGCTTTTAGTGCTGATGGGAGATATTTATATAAGCAATATAATAATTATATTATTCAAGTAGATTTGAGTGATCTTTCAAATATTACAACAACTTCTATTGCAAATATTCCTTTACTATCTTCCTTTAGTTTTATTAGTTTTATATTAGGACCTGATGATAAAATCTATTTTTTATATAGAAAAAGTAATAGTGAACATAGACTAGGAGTAATTAATTATCCAGAAGAAAATGCTCAAAACGGAAATGTAGGTTGTAACATCTCTGTTTTAGATTTTGAAGATAATAATGTTCCCGTTTTTCCAGAATATCTCAAGGGAGAAATTCCATCTCCTTCTAATCAAAGTTTTTCTACTCTGCAAACAGGTTGTTTAGATATTCAAGTAACTGCTCCCCCTTGTTTATCAGGTTATTCTTGGGATTTTGGAGATGGAAATATTTTATCACAAGGAAATGAAATAGAAAATCATTCCTATTTAAACCCTGGAACATATACGATTACTTTAAGTAGTCAGTTTAATGGAAATACTATTCAAATTACTGATATTATTACAGTAGGTTGGACTGATGATGATGATTTAGAAATTATAGGTCCAACTACTTTTTGCCATGAAAATTTTGGATTTTTTGTAGCCCCTGATAATTACTCGTCTTATCAATGGTCTGTTACTGATGGTACAGTAGCTAATATTACAAATACATCTGATCAATCAGTTTATGTTACATGGGGTAATGATATAAATTACACACTTCAAGTAGAATTAACTGATGAAAATGGTTGTACTAATGTGTTATCTCTTGATATTATTTATGACTGTATAGAAGATCCTTGTTCAAACTTCCCTTGTGGAAATAATAATAATAAAGTTATTGTTTGTCATATACCAGATGAAAATCCAAGTGCAGCATTTGAAATTTGTATTTCACCTAATGCAGTGCAAGCCCATTTAGAGCATGGTGATTATTGTGGTCCTTGTAATGAAACAGAAAACTTAGATCCTCTTATTGCTATAGATATAAAATCGGATAGAGAAATGGATGAAAAAGAGAATAGAAGAGAATATAATCGTATTCCTAAAATTTATCCCAATCCTAATAATGGATTATTTAGCATTCAATTCAATTCTAATGAAGAAGTTGAAGTTCAAATAATAGATTTAAAGGGAATTAAATTAGTTGAATTTGATAATAGCCATTTTAAAAATCAATCTTTAAATGTAGATATTTCTCATTATCCAACAGGAATGTATTTTGTTCAAATTAAATTATCTCATAAAGTTATGACTAAAAAAATAATTATATCACAACTTTAATATTTATAATGAAAGTTAGACTTTATTGCAAACCCTTTTTATAAAAATAATTTGCAATAAAGTCTATTTATTTTTTCTATTTCGTTTCTTTTTAAATTTTTCTTTTACATTATCTAACCATTCTTTTGTTTTAGGAATAAAAGGAGGAACTAAATTAGGTTCTACTCCTTCTACTTCTATTTTTTTCTCATTTCCATTTTCATCAATAATAGAAAATATTTTGATTTCTTTTTTTGTTTCTTCTTGAAGAATAACACCATCATTGATAATAATTTGAGTATCTATTTCTGAATCAATGACTTGAGGAAGTACAATAGGAAGTGATTCTAATTGAGGTTGATTAAAATCTTTTTTAAACTCATTATATTCATCAATCGATTCTTTTTTTATCGTTTTTTGTTTAGAGTTACCATCATTATTTTTTTCTGAAAAATTATCTTCATTCAAATGGAATTCTAAAATTCTTTCTGCTTCAATAGCTCTAAATAAATAATTTTTTAAATGTTCTTTTATTTCAGAATTTTCTTCACCTAATTTTTTATTTTCTTGTATTAAATTATTTATTTTTTGTTCTGATTGATAGGCATAATAAATAAAACTAGAAATGAAAATAATTCCTAAAATATTGAATATCCAAAATATTTTATTTTTATAAAATGGAGTATTATTATCTAATTTATTTTCAATATTATCCCAGACTAAATCAGGGGGAGCATTATTAAATTGCTCCATTGATTGATTGAAAAAATCTTCTATATTGTTATTATTCATTATTTTTTAATTCTTTGCCTAAAAATGTTTGCAATAATTTTCTCGCTCTTAAATAATGAGAACGAAGTGTTGCTTCTTTAATATTTAATTGTTTCGCAATTTCTTTAAAAGAATATCCTTCCATAGCTCTTAAATTAAAAACTGTTTGATAGGATATAGGTAATTTTTGGATTAAATGAATAACGGCATTAGCTCTATCCATTTTTTGAAAAATATCTTCTGCTACATTCAAATTCTCCAATTGTTCTTCTTCTATAGATTGAAATTCAATTTTTCTATATTTTCTTATGTGCATTAAACAAGAATTAACCATCACTCTACTGATCCAAGTTTTTAAACTAGATTTGCCACTAAAATTTTTAATATCTCTCAATATTAAATAAAATCCTTCTTGAAGCATATCTTGTGCTTCTTCTTGATTTTTGGCATACCTCAAACAAAGCCCATACAGATATACTTTATATTTATTATAGAGTATGTATTGAGATTTCCTATCGCCTTTGATGCATCTTTTTATTATAGATGCTTCTGTTGGAGTTGCTAAATCCATAATTTAATTTTCTTCTATTAGTATAGTTGCCTCTTTTTTTTGTTTTGTTGCAAAGATTTTATTTTTTTATGAATAAATATCATATTGTTAATTGTAATAATGTGTATAATATTGTATTTTGCTTGTTTAACTAAGTTTTATTACGAGTTGTTTTTTATTTTAGTAAAATTAAATATTTATGAGGAAAAGTAAGTGGATTTTTTTATTCATTTTTCTAGGAATACAGATTCAAGAAAAAGGATGTAAAAATGAAGAAATACCTTCTAATAAAATAGAATTTAAATATGATTATTTTATTTTAGATATGCCTCATAATAGAGATTTATATACAAAATTGAATATTAAAGAACGTAAAATGTTGGAAGTAAAAACCATAGATCTTCCTGCTGAAAAAGAAAATATAGTTCGAGTAGATTCTTTTGATACTTTTGGAAAAGTTTTAAAAGTAAAGTATTTCTATCATACTTTTTTAGATTCCTTGAAATATGATTATACAGAATTGGGCGAAGTAGAAAAAAAGTATGTCTTTTCTACTCAAACAGAATCAGATATCACACAATTTTATTATGATGATAGAGGAATGATGAAGCAGCTTATTGTTTATAGAGATGAAACATTGGCTTATGATATTTTTCATACTACTTTTTGGAAATTAACAGATCAACTAGGTGCGGTTGAATCTCCTACTCCTGTTCCTGCTCGATATATTTATAAATATGATTCTTTTGGGCGATTAAAACAAAAAACCACAATTGTAAAAGGAAATATTACAGAAAAAGAACTACGTTTTTATGATGGCAAAAATCGCTTAGTTCGACAAGAATATTATCATCAAGGAGTTTTAAAATCTACAACTCATTTTTCTTATAATGCAAATGGTTTGTTAAGTATCCAAAAAAATAAAACACGCCTTGCTAAAGAAGAATGGCAGGAAAAAGTATATGAATTTGTCTATGTCAGTTATTAGTGAACAGTTACCATTAATCAATTTGTTGATAACTGTTCACTGTTCACTGATAATTGTCTAATCGTCTTTATTTTTATTTTTTTTCTTACCAAAAGGATTGAATTTATCCTTGAGTTCATCAACTTTATCCTTCACTTTATCATCGACTTTGTCCTTTACAGAATCTTCAACCTTGTCTTTCACATCATCAACTTTATCTTTTACAGCATCATTAACTTTATCTTCCACTTTGTCTTTGACATCATCTACAACAGTTTCTACTTTATCTTCCACTTTGTCCTTAACATCATCTACAACAGTTTCCACTTTATCTTCCACCTTATCAATTACTTCATCTTTGATCTCATTAATTTTATCTTCTGCCATATCTTTTACAGAATCGATTAAAGCATCTTTTGTGGATTGACCTCCTTCGCCAGACATTTTTACACTGATTACTTTTACTTTAGGTTTATTCATAAGTCCTGTAAGATTTAGTACAATATTGACTTTTTCTCCTACATTCAAATTGCCTAAATTTAAACCAGCTTTTGAAGCAACTCCTCCCAACATATCCAAACCTGAACTTGCATAACCTGCTACCTTTCCTTTACCAATTAATTCAATTGGAACATCTAGTTTTAATACATAATCTATATTTTGATCAAAACCATGAGAACCGCCTACTTTCATATCAATATCTTTATATTGAAAAGGAAATTCTTCTACTTGAATTTTTCCATCTTGAATTTTAAAATAGTTTTTAGTATTTTGAATTTTTATATCGTCCTTGAGGTAAGAAATATTGAGTTGATTTCCAATTTCTTTCATAGGAATAAAATTCTGAATCAAGGCATCGATAGTTAAGAAATCTCCAGAAGCAGTTAAAGTATTCAAATCAGGCATCATATCTTTTCCTAATACTCCTTTCATAGAAAAAGTAGAATTAAATATTCCTTTAATAAATTCCCCAATAGGTGCTGCTGCTTGAAATGTATTTAATGTTTTAAATGATTTTTGAAAATCAAATTTGCTTATATCATAACCTAATTCAAAAAGAGGTTTTGTTTTATTGCTTGTATCATAGCCTCCTACAAGTTTAGCACGTCCTCCTAATAAATTAGCAACGACATCTTTCAGTTCTATTTTTTCATTAGCAATAGAAACAACTCCTTTTAATTGATCTAAAACTAAATTGGTATATTTTACTTTTTTAATATCAGTGTTAAGACTGATATGCATATTGTCAGGGACTAAAATAACATCTCCTTCTTCTGTTGGAGGTGGGGGAGAAGTCGTTTTAGCATTTTCATTGGAAGGAGTTCCTGTACTTTCAGTATAACCTGTGAGTTCATTTAAATCTAAATATTGAGATTTTAAATTAATATTTCCTCCTAGAGTTTCATTATCGAATAAGAAAGGAAATACATTGGTAATTTTCCCATCAACAGCAATATCACTATTTCCAACCTTTGTTCCTAAACTTGATAAATTCACTTCATCTGGTGTGAAAGAACCTTTGGCTACTGTATTTTTTAATTCATAATCTTCATATAAAATTTTATCCATTTCAGCATCTAATTCAAATTTGAAACGGTCAAAGATTTCTACTTCATCACTTTCAGGAATAGAAGTAGGAGTAGCTGTTGAACTTTCAGTTGTAGAAGTAGTTTCAGAACCTTCTAACCATTCATTCGCATCAAATAATTGAGAGCGTAGCGTCAATTTTCCTGTCATTGTTTTTTCAGGAGAAAAATAAGCCAAAATATTATCTAAAGTTCCATTGGCTTGAATATCAGATTTTCCTAAACGAGCATTAAAATTATCTAGTTTTACATTTTGAGGCGTAAAATTCATTTGTGCTAGTTGCACAACTACAGGAGGCATGCCCTCTGCATTATAATTGATATTTTCTAACTTCAAATTACCTTTCATATCAACTTTATCATACTGCTGATTATCAATATATGACATTTTGGTTTTAGCAGTAATATCAGATGTTAATATTCCATTTAAACTCTTCACGCCCTCCATCGGAAAGGCTTTAGATAATTCTTCTAAATTAATAATTCCCTTGAGTATAGCATCAATATCAGGATCAGAAATAGGCGTTTTTAGATTGAGTTGTGCATCAAATGGATTTTGTCCTAATAACATATGAAACTTAGGAATTTGAATGGTCATTTGATCTAAATTGCTTGTTTGACTATTGATTTTTATTTGAGTAACAATATCTTTCATTCCTAGTGGTAAATCAGGATATTTAAAAGAACCATCTGCTACATCTAAATTTAGATGAAATGCAGGGAGTTTTGTATCATTTAGAGTACCTTTTGCTGCACCATTAAATTTAAACGTTCCATTCGCATCAACTCCTTCAAAATCTTTGGTATAAGCTCCAGGGATCATAGAAAGTAGGTGCTTAAATTGAGAAGAAGGAGCATCAAACTTTAAATCCATATTGGTGTTATTTCCTTCTGTTTGTACCCATCCATCAGTATTGAGTTTCATAGCATTGAGCTGAATACTATTATCTTTTATCGTATATTTATTAGTATTCATATCTGCATTAATCTTAATTGTAGCATCTAATTTTGCTTTTTTAAGATATGAAACACCTCCAGAGTTAGCGGTTAAAGCTCCAATATTTGTTTTTGTATTAATATCATAAATTGCTTCTGTAAAATTTCCTTTTCCACTATGGTTGAGATCTTCTATTTTTAAATAGGTATTTCCTTGTCTATCATCATAAACAAATTTTCCTTTTTGAATAGAATAATTACTTAAATTGAGTTTAAAAGAAGCAGGTTCAGAAGAAGTTGTTTCTTTATTAGTTTCAGCACCACTAGATTTTGCAATATCATAATTTGCTTTTCCATCTCTTAGAACTAAAATATTAATATCAGGTTGTACTAAAGAAATAGAATTAATACCAATAGGTTCTCCTTCTTTAGGACGAATAGCAGACATTAAATTCATAGAAAAATCCATACGTTTCATAGAAGCTAATGGAATTCCTTCAAATTTGTCCACTCCTGTAACTGTTAAATCATTCATGCTAAAAGTCAGTTCAGGAAAATTGGTAAGAAGCGATAAATCTGCATCACTAAAATCAACTGTTGCATTGATATTTTTATTAATTTCTTTTTTAGCTAATGCCAGAATTTCATCTTTAAAGAAATAGGGAATAGCAAAAATGGCAATAACTAATAGGACAATCAAAGAAATAAATCCTACAATACTCCATTTAATTATTTTTTTGAATTTAGACTTAGGCTTTTTCATGATAAAAATTTTAATATGATGTGTTTATTGTTTAGATATAGATAAGATGATTCTATAATTTAAATTTATCTAAAAGAGAAGTTAAAAATAAGTAAAAAACCTCTTTGTACCTAAGTACAAAGAGGTTTTTAGAAAATATTAAGGTATTATTTAATTTATACCTTAGCTTTATTACGAGCTAAACTAGATTTTGATGTCTTTTTAGTCTCTTTAGGTTTTAAGTCTTTTGTAGTATCGCTCATAATTGGAGTGGCGATAAATACAGAAGAATAAGTACCCACAAGAACACCTATTAATAAGGCAAATGCAAATCCTTTAATACTTCCTGCTCCAAAAATGAATAACATTAATACCACAAATAAAGTAGTTAAAGAAGTAATTAAAGTACGACTAATGGTACTACTTACTGCCATATTAATTACATCCTCTTTTGAGCGATTCGTATAAGTATTCATATATTCACGAATACGGTCAAATACAACCACAGTATCGTTGATTGAATAACCTACTACCGTTAATAAAGCAGCAATAAATGCTTGATCAATTTCCATTGCCCAAGGGAAAATACCCCAGAAAATAGAAAATACAGCTAATGTAATTAATACATCATGGAATAAAGCTGCTACGGCACCTAAAGAGAATTGCCATTTACGGAATCGAACAAAAATATAAGTAAATATTAATACTAAAGCAGCTATTGTTGCCCAAATAGAACTCGTTCTAATATCATCTGCTATAGTAGGTTCTGTAAGGTTAGAAGTGATGACCTGCACCGCATTAGGATTTTTACTTTCTTGAAAATCATCAAAACTTACAGGGCTTAAAGAATTAATTCCTTTATGCAATTGAACAAAAACTTTTTCTTGAAGGCTGTCCGTAGGAGTATCTATTAAATACTGAGTAGTAATAGAAAATCTATTAGCAGTATCAAAAGTTTTGACAGTAGGTTCTTTACCTCCAAAAGGTTCTTTTAGTGCTTGTTTAATATCAGTTGTATTTACATTGGCACTAGTAGGGAATTGAACAGTATAAGTGTTTCCTCCAGAAAAATCTACACCAAAATCAAAACTTCTGGTAAACATAGATACAATACCTGCTATGATTACAATACTAGAAATAGCATAAGAGATTTTTCTTTTAGATAACCAATCTACATTCAAATTAGCAAATACATTTTTAGACCATCCCATAGAGAAAGATAGGTCTTTCTTTTTTTGTATGGTCCACCAATCAATTAATAAACGACCTAATAATACAGCTGTAATTAAAGATAAAACAACACCTACCATTAAAACAGTAGCAAATCCTTTAATAGGACCTAATCCAAAATAGAATAAAACGCCTGCCGTTAATAATGTGGTTACGTTGGCATCAATAATAGCTGAATATGAATGTTGGAAACCATCTTTTATGGCTAGTAGTAATGATTTATCATTACGCAGTTCTTCCCTAATTCTTTCAAATATGATAACATTGGCATCCACTGCCATACCGATTGTAAGTACGATACCAGCAATACCAGGAAGTGTTAAAACATTACCCATACTAGAAAGAGCAGCAAAAATGAAGATGATATTGGCCAATAAAGCAATGATGGCTACAAAACCTCCACCAGCATAATAGGCTACCATAAATAAAAGAACTAATCCAAAACCTACTATTAAAGCAGTAATAGAACGACTAATATTTTCTTTTCCTAAAGTAGGCCCTACTTGAGCTTCTTGAATAATACGAGGACTTGCAGGTAAAGCACCAATTTCTAATGTATTAGAAAGATCATCTGCTTCTTGAACTGAGAAACGTCCTGTAATTCTAGTTCTTCCACCTGTAATAGCACCATCATTTACACCTGGAGCAGAAACCACTTCATCATCTAAAAGAATAGCGATATCTGTTTTCTTATTATAAGCTTCTCCTGTCATTGTAGCCCATGTACTGGCTCCCTCACTATTCATAGTTACATTTACAGATATTTCTCCTCCTGTAGCTGTTTCTACTTGTTTATTAGCTTTAGTAATAACATCTCCTTTTAAGGGAGGCTCTCCATCATAGCCTGTTTTGATGGCATATAATTGGTAATTCCTAGTTGGAACGCCATTTTCTTCCATAGCTTTAGCTCCCCATTTGAATGCTACATCTTGAGGAAAAGAACTTCTTACTTCTTCACGAGCTAGCATCTCAGAAATACTCTTCATATCATTCTTATCAGCAAAGCCTACTCTTGAACCACCACTTCTCTCACTTCCTATTTTTAATAAAGATAAAAGCGGACCATCTGTTTTTGCTACTTTTCTTTCAGTAACTACCATTTCTTGCTTCGTACTATCTAATCCTGCTGAATTTTTAAGCGTATCTCCATTATCTCCTAGTACTGGAACATTTTCATAAGTTGTATCGAGTTGAACAGGAGCATCTACAGTATCGTTCAGCATGGTTTTTCTTAAAACATTATCTGCTTTAGCAAAACCAGAAATTACTTGAGTTACATTATATGTATGCCAAAATTCTAGATTGGCAGTACTCTCTAACATTTTTCTTGCTCGTTCTGGATTTTCAATTCCAGGTAATTCTACAAGGATTAAATCACGAGAAGCATCTAATGCAATATTGGGTTGTATTACTCCTAATTTATCAATACGTTTTAATAACATATTGTAAGTTTGATTCACTACACCACGTGTATCTTCTCTTAAGATATTAACCACTTCTTCTGTGGTAGAGCTCAAATTAATTCTATCTGAATAAGTAGTTCCATAACTGGTAAATACTTCTGCTAATTTTTTGCCTCCAGAAATAGCATCCCACTCTCTTCCGAATATTGTGATATAATCTTCTTGAGCACCATTAGTTACTTTGGTTTTAGCATTTGTAAGAGCTTGGTAGAAAAGAGGTTCTTTTACTTGTACTACTTCTTTTCCTACTTCTGATTGATTAATGAGATATTCCATTAAATCTACTTGTAGTACGGCACTAAATCCTCCTTTTAAATCTAGCCCTAATCCCATTTGCTGGCCTTTCAACTCGGTATAGGTAAATTTTTTGATTAAAGGAATACTTAGAACTACTTCATCAGAAATTTCATCCAAAAAGTTACTATAACATTCCCCTGTATCAGCACCACATTTTACAACTCCTTTTTGTTCTATTTGATTGGTTTTCCAAAATAAAAATCCTTGATATGCTGTTACCAAGAATAAAAGAACTAATAGCGTTTTTACAATTCCGTTTCCTTGCATTACTTAAATTAAAATTTATGTTATTTTATGTTCGAAATTATGCTTAAATTTCGGTTCAAATATTTTGAGGATATATTGTTAAAATTCGTCCTCTAAAAAGCGGCACAAATATACGCTTTTTATACGACTTTTTCACATTTTATATATCTATTTATTTTTTAATTATTTTAGCTTGATAATGAAGAAGATAGGATTAATTTCTGATACCCATAATTATTTTGATTCTTTGATCCCAAAATATTTCAGTGAAGTTGATGAAATTTGGCATGCTGGAGACATTGGATCTTTAGAAATAATGGATCAGTTGAATGAGATTGCCCCCGTTTTGGGCGTCTATGGAAATATCGATAACCATTTGATAAGGGCGGAATATCCTAGAGATTTAAGGTGGGAATGTGAAGGTTTAGATATTTTTATGACTCATATAGGAGGTTATCCAGGGAGATATACTAAAAGAGTGGGGGAGTTGTTGAGAGAAAATCCACCTCAATTATATATTTGTGGGCATTCTCATATTTTAAAAGTAATGCCAGATAAAAATTTGGGATTATTGCATATGAATCCTGGAGCAGCAGGAGTTCATGGTTTTCATAGAATGAAAACTTTAATAAGATTTGAAATCGAAAATGGTAATATTCAAAATTTAGAAGTCGTTGAATTAGGCAAAAGGGGAACTATTCGATAAAATTTATTTCAAAAAGTAGTAAAAAAGATGGATTCATGAAACAACTTTATGTAACTTTGCGTTACAAAGTAGATTAAATTTAGAATTTTATTGTATTTTTGTTTTCAAATTGGAATCTAATATGGCAGACAAGAAAATGGGTATGGTGATTTATCGCTACAATGACAATGAAGATTTAGAAATTTTAGTAGTAGATAAGGGAACACAAGTAGAATTACCAGAATCAGAATTTGAATGTTCTGAAGATTTTGTAGAAGGGACAGGTATTCCTGCAACAGATAATGAAGATGTAATTGAATTAGAAAGTGAAGAAGAAACACCTAAGGGGGGATTAATTCATCGTGCTATTGCTTTAGAGGGAAAGATGGAAAATAAAATGAGAAATTTTCTAAGAATTAGAGAAGAAGAAGGAAATTATGTAGCCATGAAAGAAGCCATTAAAAAAGTGCTTCCTCATCAATATGCCATTTTAAAAGAATTGAAAGATGTTTTAATGGAAAGAAATACGACAAAGTATTTATAATATATAAATTTTGTTTTATAAAAGGCTTAGAGAACATAACGTTTTCTAAGCCTTTTTTTTGTAACTTTTTTTTTATGTTTCGTTATGAAAAGATATAAACCATCTTTTCAATGAAAAAAAAACTTTTACTTTCTATTGCTGTCAATCTTATTTTACTGATTATTTATTTCTATTTTTTTCATTTTAGACAATCATTACATTCTTATGCTCATATCAATCATTCTACTACAATGGTTGGGGAATCATTTACAAGAGAAAGTAAATGGCTTATAAAAAGAATAAAAGAGCCATTAGAAATGAGACCCCAATTAGCTAAAATTTTGAATCCTTATTTTAAAGATAATGATGAATTTGTGGATCACTATTCTTTACAAATTAATGAAGAATTAAAAAAAGAAAACATTTCTAAAAAAGAGTTTTTTCAATTATTTAAAGAATATCAAAAAACATCTGAAAGATTACAACAAAATTATATAAAAACATTAAAAGAATCACAAAAAGAAGCCAAATTAACAGATAGTGAAGTTGAAAGAAAAATTAAAGAAATGATTGAAAATGTGTTTGATGTTTTTTCATTGAATGAAAAATCTTTTAATAATCATTTATCTCTTAAAAGGAAAAAATATTATTTGAATGTATTTTTATTAAATATAAAAGTAAAGCAAATGTACTGTTTTTATAATATGGCTGGATTAGTAGGTTCTAGAGGTACAAGATTGAATAAATTTTTTCCATTAGTATATACAGAAAAAGCAGTGATTCATTCTCATGAAAAATTCAAAAGTAAAATTTACATAGGGCATTTAAATCCTCACTATTTTGATGATTATACAATATTTTGGAATGGCGAAAAAATTGAATATGATCATTATAGTTCTCCTCTTTCAATAAAAGAATCGAGAAAAAAAATGATAGATAAAAAATATGAAGCTGTTGTTGTTTGGAAGGATAGAGAAACAAAAGAAATAATGTCAGATACTTCTTATTTTCAATTTTATTCAAAATAAAAAAAATGAAACGATTATTATATTTTTCTTTAGCATTTAATATTTTTATTTTGATAGGAATATTTTTAAAATTATCTATTAAAAAAGATACCTCTATTAGCAAGATAAATCAATTACTACAAATGACTAATGAATTTCAAAATAAAGAAATTAAAAGTTCTTATGAAGGAATTCAACCTATTATAGAAAAAATGCCAGAAATTAAAGAAGTCTTTAATCGTAATGTTAGAAAGATTAGAGAAAAAGGAGATTCACTTT